>NZ_NFHK01000022.1:0-41300 GCF_002161315.1 Faecalibacterium sp. An77 | reverse complement strand
TCCAGACAAAGACTGGCCTGGCTCCGCTCTCGCTTCGCCAGGCCAGTCTTTGATTCGTTTACTTCTACCCCTTGCAGGCCTCTTTTTTGTACTGTCCGCACAATATGGGGCGGTTCAAAGGGGAGAGGCGCCGGGCGCTTTTATATGCCGGGCAGGATTCAGCCCGAGATGGCGTTCTCGATGACGCGGCAGAGCAGGGCCAGGTCGGAACCGGCCAGCAGCTCAAACTTGACGGCCCCCAGGCCGGAATACCACAGCTGCAGCTCGCCGTCCAGATCGCCCATGCCGGCGGACTCGATGGCGTAGGCCTGCACCCGGCGGTAGGGCAGGGAGGTGAAGGACTTTTTCATCCCAGTGACCCCCTGGACGTTGATGGCGATGACCCGGCGGTCGGTAAAGACGACGCCGTCCCGGACGCTCTGGAAGGCCTGGACCACCTGTTCACCGGGGGTGAGCAGAGGCTGGATCAGGCGCTCCAGCTTGGAGTCGTTGACCGGGCGCAGCTTGAGGAAGGACGGGTTTTCAAAATCAATCATGGCGGACACCTCTTTCGTTGGATGGTTAGGGTGAGTATAACAGATTCAGACGCCGGGGGCAACCCCGGCCAAAAGGTCCAGCGCCTGCCGGAAATCCCTCCGGCGCAGTCCCCGCATGCTGTCCACCTCCACCAGCCGGGCTTTCAGGGCCGGCGTGCCGGTGAACTCGTCGGGCCGGTCGTCCAGGATGACAAAGCCGGCGCCGGGGTGCTGTTCCAGCCAGGCGGCGATCTCCTCCCCCTTGCTCCGGCCCAGAATGGGGGCCAGATCCCATACCGGGGTGCCGTTGGCCTCCAGGGTGCGGTAGAAGTGGTCCCGGATGGCCTGCATGAAAGGGTCGTCGTCCTCAAAGCTGTACCGCCAGGAGGAGGACAACACCACCCGGGCGCCGGTGCGCCGTACCAGCCGGCGCAGCAGCCCCAGGGCGATGGGGTCAAAGAAGGGCCGCTCCATGGGCCGGCGGAACAGCCAGTTCAGCCGGACGCTGAGGGGCGTGCAGAGAACGCCGTCGATATCCAGGAAAATCACCGTCATAACAGGGCCTCCGTCGGGGTGGGCAGGTGCTGGCTTTATTGTAGCACGGCCCGGCCCCGCCGGCAACTGCCGATTGACGAAACGCCCCAAACGCGGTATACTATAGAGCAGTGCCGGGGTGTTGCGCAGTTGGTAGCGCGCCTGCTTTGGGAGCAGGAGGCCGCGAGTTCGAGTCTCGCCACTCCGACCAAGAGAAAACCCTGCATGAATGCTTGAAAAATCAAGTGTTCATGCAGGGTTCCTTTGCTTTTGTGCCCCGTGTGCAGGTGTCCGCAAATGCTTGCTTTTGAGCCGTTACGATTTTAAGAAATCGTAAAAAACTCGTAATGCAAAACGAAAAGCCCCCGTGTTACACCGTCAAGGTGCAGCACAGGGGCGTTTGTTGTCTTTGGAGTTCAGTTCTTTGACGATCTGCCGCTCGCGGGCGGACAGCTCCCAGATTTTGGCGGCGGTGTCTGGATTGGTGAAGGTTTTCTCTACGGCTGTTTTACGGGCAGCAGCTCGGTCTGAGATCAGCAGGGCGCCGCCGAAGGCTTCTTTGCCTTCAGCCCGCATGGCATCCAGGCCACGGACAAACACCGCTTCCCGCCGGGGCAGCTCATAGAGGACACCGTGCCGGGCAAGGGCGAGGACGCCCTGAGTGGTGAGCAGGTTGGCCGGGTACTGGTAGACCGTCCGCTTGATGGTGCGACCCTTTTGCTGGGCGGCCTTGATGGCCTCGCCGAGATCGGGGGTGATCTCCACTGCGTTGTCCCCGTAGGAGGTCACAAAAGCGGTGTTGACCTGGGCTCCGTTGTGGTAGGTGATGCGGCTGTCGGCGTAGACCACGCCCGCACCGTGCCGGGTCAGGCCCAGCGCGGTCAGCCCGGGCGCAAAAAGGAAAAAGGGGATCTGGCGCGCCTGGTAGAACTGCACGATCTTGGCCAGGCAGGAAAACGGCGGGTTGTCCAGCACTACCGCCCCGGCGGGGTAGTCGAAGTGCTCATAGTCGCCGCCGGGCCAGAAGGGCCGCACCGTGCAGGCCGGGTCGATGCCGTACCGCCGGCAGGCCCAAGCCTTGACCGCCTCATAAACGGCGGGCGGGGTGTAACAGTCATCGGTGGTCTTTTTGGGCTTGAACTTTTCCACAAAGCCCTCGTAATCGTTGAATTTTTCCTCGCGGGTCATAAAATACCTCCTAAAAATCAGAAAAAGGGCAGCCCCCATGTGCGGGGGCTGCCAGTGGATCGATGGGTTTACTGCTTGCGTGCGGCGTTCATGTGCTGGTCACCGATGCGGGCGGGGAGGGTGAAGCTATTGTTCTTCCACCAGGCGGCCAGGGATGCGGCCACCGTGAAGCCGGTGGTCACCAGGGTCTCCAGCTGGCTGTCCTCGATGGGCAGCACAGGGTGGCCGGTGGCCGACAGGATCTGGTTGGTTAATGCCATGGCCAGACAGACGGTGCGGGCGATGGTGCCGGCGGTGGTGGTCAGATTGGTATTGGTGTTCATATTTTTCCTCTTTCTTTCAAAACGTGTTCAAAAACGGGTTAAAAAAGTGAATGAGACTTTGAAAACCCTTTGAAACCTGCTAAAAAATCTTAAAAAAGCAGGTTTCAGACATCCATTTTCTGGGCCACCTGGTCCCGCCAGAGGGCGGGCACCTCGGCCAAGGTCATCCGGTCAGTCTTGATCCAGCGGACATAAATTGCCACCATTATGCCTCACCTCCTGCCTCGGTCGTGGTCTGGGGCGCCGCCAGGGTGAGCAGCTGGGCAACCTGCCCGGCCAGCTCGATCAGGGCGGCATCATGCTCCAGGCTGGCGGCTTCCAGCTGCTGGAGCCGGGCCTCGGTATCCTGGGGCGCGGCGCTGCCATACTGCTGGGCCAGGGCGGTCAGCTCATTGGCCTGGTCCTGGGTGATCTCCAGGGCGTCGGCCAGGGCGGTGATCCGGGCGACAGCGGCCTCCACCGTGAAGGGGCGGCCGTTGGTCAATCTGTTTTTCAGGACTTCATAACTGGTCATGGTTTAGTTGCCTCCTTAAATGCCGGTCTGCGCTGCCTCCAGGGCGGCCAGGCGCTTGTCTATGGATTCGCGGTATTTGTTGCCATCTATCACATAGCTAACCTCCAGCCCGGCCACCGGCTCGGCGGTCGAAACTACGGTGGTTCCGGAGTAGGTTTGCAGTGCGCGGTAGGCGGCGATTTCTTCATCGGAGAGCGGGGTGGTGACAATTTCTGTCGTTGGATAAAGCACGCTAATAGGATTTTGCGCCAGCCAATTTCTCCATGAAGCAATGTCTCCCGTTATGTTGTTGTAAAAAAACAAGTTGCTTCGATTGCTATAAACTACTGCAACGTCTGGTTCAGTACCGCCACTAATAACTTCTGCTTTAAATCTGTCGCATAAAAAGTTTGCGCTGTTATTAGTAGTATCATAATACAAATCCGAAATTTGGATATAAGCGCGATTTGTACTCCCGTCTCCCACTGCTTGAATCATCCATTTTTCGTCGTCCGATCCGTCAAAAATCACTTTTTTTGTATACTTTTTAACTCCATTTTGATCCACCACATCACAAATCCGCTGCTGCCCCGCACTGTCTACATAGTTTCCCCCGCTGGTTACCGGAACGCCGGACAGGCCGGATGGGGTAGAGAGGGGGAGGGACTGGGAGACGTAGGGTTGCCACGGTAACGCAGATGCACCAACGTTAAGCATTGGATAAAACAAGTTGTTAGCAAATACTGTTGATTCCAGAAATTGTTTGCTAGTAACCCAAGTTACCGGAAACGGTGAATCAAGAGTGAAAGCCGCATCTTGATACCCAACACCAGAAATCATATTTACAATTCGCACATCTTTAACATAGTAAGTGCCCGGCAGTAAAGTAAACAATGGGTTTCTATTGCTATAGCTTCCAGCAATATTTACCGAAATGTTTATGCCTTCTTGCATTTGTCCATTATAAACAAGCACTCCGTTTTGATTTTCTACGCTGACTCCGTTTGCAAAGCCAGAAGAAAACCCTGAAATATCAAGTAAATTTGCGCCCGTCACATTCAGCTCAACACTCCCGCCCTCTCCCGCGCTGACGATCGGCACGGGACTTTCAGGAGACGGTGTTCCATTCTGGACACTCTTGCCATAGATCTTCAGCCCCTGCAGCCCCCATGCCGCGCTGTTTTCGCAGACGGCGGGATTGCCGGTGACGGTGGGCCGGATGGTCGCCTCAATGGGTGCCAAGGCTGCCAGGTTGTAGCCGGTGCCGTCGAGCTTGACGGTGACCGACTGCCAGGCGGCGTCAGAGGACACAGCGGGCAGGGCGGGGGCCGCTGCTGCGATTTTGTCCAGGGCCTCGGTCTCAGCATCCTTGACTTTCTGCTGGGCCTCCTGGCCGGCGGTCTGGACCTGGGTCAGGGCTTCGCCGGCGGCTGCGGCACTGCCCGCCGCCTGGCTGGCGCTGGCAGAGGCTTGGCCCGCGCTGGTGTTGGCGGCGCCTGCGCTCTGCTGGGCATTTGCTGCACTGCCGGCTGCCTGGTTGGCACTGGCAGCTGCGGCCTCTTTAGCCTGACCGGTTTGCTGGGCGGCCTGCAAAATGGCATCCTTGTCAGCTGCCATCTGGTTCAGGACGCCCTCCACAATGCCGGGGGTGTAGGGTTCCTCGTCCCGGCCCAGGGCGGGGCTGTGGCTGGCTACGGTATAGGCCAGATCGGTGGAGTTCACCAGGCGGTCCTGGTCGAAGCCCTGAAAGACGATCCTGCCCTGCATCATGCTCAAGGGCTGTGCGGTGGCCTCCCAGGGGACATCCAGCAGGCCATTGGCCGGCAGATGAACCGCCACTTTGCTGGGGTGGAAAACCACCTGGATGGTCAGACCCTCCCAGCCCTTGCCCTGTGTCACTTGGAGCTGTTCGTTGCCATGGCTGCCTGCGGTGCCCAGATGAATGGTGCTGCTTCCGCGGGAGCGTGCATAGTAGCCATCCAGCTCAATGGAATGGGTATTCATACATCAATCTCCTCCTATGTTTTTTCTTCGAGTTGTGTTCGGAGCCGTTCGGTGGTCTGTTCCAGGTCATGGATGCGGTGGTCGGCAGCCTTGCATTTTTCCTCCAGTACCGGGACCCGCTGTGCAAAATTGTTATGGAGCCGGACCTCCCGGGTCAATTCCTCCAGCTTGGTGTCGGTGACGGCCTGGCTTTTGCTGTTGGCAATCAGGACGCCGATCAGGGTCACCACCCCCGACAGGGCGGCCGCAATGATGCTTTCCAACGGCATCACCCCCTCTCAGGTCCGGTAGTCGAAGCGGCTTTTGTCCGCCCGGACGTCGATGTGGACAAAGGTGTTGTAAATGCCCAGGCCGCCATGATTGCCCAGCAGCTGGTCTGCGTAGGCGTAGACCTCGGCGGGGGTGTGGCCCTCCACCCAGATGTCCGCGGCCAGGCCGCTGCAGTGCTGGCTCTTGGGGCTGCTGTCCTTGACGCTGGCGTTGTAGCTGACGGTGCGGTAGCCCGAGTTGATGTGTAGCGGTGCCCCGAAATGCACCCGGATGTTCTCCAGGATGTCGATCAGGGTCTGGCTGATGAACACCGGCCGGGAGCCGTCGCCGCAGGCCACCTCGTGGACTTGGATATGGGGCGACAGCTGCCGGTTGGCCTCGGTGTTTCTGTCATAAACTTTCACGTCGTACATAGAAAAGACTCCTCTCTTACTGGGCAGCTGCTGAGCGGATGGTGCCGCTGACTGCTGCAATATACCCGCCGGTGCCTGAGCTGCCCCGCTCCACCGTCAGCTTGAACTGAAAAGCCCAGCCGTTTTGGGCGGTCTGGTTGGTGAAGGTGATCCGCTCACCGGCTTTGCTGGCCTGAGTAGCGTCCTGCCATACGGGGGCGTCGTCCAGAGCGTTGTTGGTGATCTGGACGCTGTAAGCGGCATCGTCGGGGATGCTGCCCTCCACCAGGATGGAAGCAGAAAGAATTTGCCCATCGGTGCAGATGGGGCTGGCCAGGGTCAGGCTGGCCGCAGCAGCGGCCTTCTCGAACGAGGCGGTGAAAACGGTGCTCAGGTCTCCGTCGCTGGCTGTCACCTGCAGGCTGTGGGGGCCGATGCTGAGGGAACCAAAGCTCTGGTCGCTGGTCATGGCCTCAAAATTGGTGAGGATGCCTCCGCTGCCGCTCCAGGTGCGGGTGGTTATTTCGTCCACTGCTTCGGTGATGGTCAGGCTGTCGCCATCGGGATCGGAGGGGGTGTACTGAAAGTAAAAAGGCGCATTTTGGCTGCCCAGGTTCACCCCGCTGGCCCCGCTGGGGCTGGTGATGACAGGGGCGGAATTGGGGACCAGGGTGCCGTCAACATCCACCGAAGCCCCCGGCGGAAGGATCAATACCGGCCGGAGGCCGTAGCTGCTGGATGCTCCACGGTAGGTACAGTCGCCCGAGGTGCTGGAAACAACCCAGACGCTTTCGTTGCTGTCGGAGTAAAGAGAACGGGTCCAGTACCAGGTGGGGGTGCCGTCCAGGCTGGCGACACGGCGGATGTCGGCGGTGCTGAACCCTTCAAAGTAAGCCAGGCACTTGCCGTCTTCTTTCATGCCGGTTTTGTCCTCGGATGTCCATCCCAGCTCATAGGCCGAGAGCAGAAAAATCTGGGTTTCCAGGCCATCGGAACCGCTGTGAATGGAACCACTTTCTAGATAGGGAATTTTCACCGTCTTAACCTGAGCCTGGACGGTACTGTCCAGAACGGGCAGAAAATTCCCTTTCAACCAGGTATCTGTGGCCGCAAGGCTGCTCCACGACCGCTTGGCGTACAGGTCTTTCATCATCAGCCAGGTGCCGTCACAGCTGGCGTCGTAGAGGGCGGGATCAGGGTTGCCCTGGTGCACCACCAAAAAGTCTGTGAGGCTATTGCTTACCTTCAGTGACAACGTGTCGCCTACAGCGAAATCACACAGTTTTTTCATGCTGCCCTCCTTATCAGAACTCCAGGCGCTGAAGGGCCTGATTCCAGACACCGGTATAGACCAGGCCGCTCATGGTGCCAAAATCTGCGCTGTAGGGCTGATCTACGGCGCCCGAGCCTCCGCCGCCGGTCAGTTCCAGTGCCTTGACCCGGGCTTCCAACGCGTCCAGCTGCCGGTCCATTTCTGTGGCACTGGCCGCGCCGATGGTGCTGCGGACACTGGTCCGGTCTCCATCGGTCCAGGCGGCGGAAGCCCAGGCTGAGGCCAGGGCCAGCTTGACCGCCAGAGGCAGCAGGGCAGGCACAATGGGAGCCCAGGCATCGGTCATGGCGGCCAGCTGCTGGGCGCTGGCCGGCGTCAGCTGAAGGCGACCGCCGGAGGTCTCCAGGCCCCCGCCGCCGATCAGGATGGTGCGGGTGGTGACCGCGCCGGTCTTGGGGTCCACGGCATCCACTGCCAGCAGACCGCCGGCCGCAGGGGCAGAGGGCCGGGCCACCGCACCCACCGCCTGGGCGTCCAGGGTGACGGCGCCGCCCATCCCGTTGACCGACAGCACAAGGCCTTCTTCGGGGGCAATGGCTTCGGCCCGCTGGGCAGCAGCTTCGGCCCGGTCTGCGGCCGAGGCCAGAAGGTTGGCGGCCTGCACAGCCTGTTGGGCGGCTTTTTCGGCACGGCTGGCCGCCGAAGATGCGGCCTCATTGGGGGCAGTGGGGTCGCTGGCGTCGGCCACGGCTCCCCGCTGCACCATGCACAGCAGCTCCCAGGTGTGCAGGCGGCTGCCGTCGGTCCCCACCAGGGCGACGTTGACCGCCACAGGCCCCGCCTGGCGGCACAGATTCCAGTCCAGCTCAATGGTCAGCACGCTGCCGGACAGGTTCCAGGCGCTGCGGGTGGTGCCGTCCGGGTCCATGATTTGACTGTAACTGCCCACAGTACCCGAGGCCCGCCGCCAGCCGATGATGCAGCTGGTGCCGGCCGGCGGGGTGTAGGGCTGGCCCTCGACATAAAGGGACAGCGCCGCCAGCCGGCTGTACTGGTCTCCGGCTGCGGCATACAGGACGGCAGGGGGGCCGGGCTGGGTCAGTTCGATGGGGATGTTTTGGGTGGTTGTCATGGTCTCACCTCGTTCACAGAAAGCCATAGAGGATATAGGGCACGCAGCTGGACGGGTCGGGGATCAGCTGCTGGTCAGCGGTACAGCTGGCGCCTGCGCCGAAGGTGATGCCCTTGGGGCCGGCGGTGAAGCTGCGGGCCCGGGGCACCCCGTCCAGACAGACCACCCGGTTTTCCACCCCGTTGGTGGGGGATACCACAAACTGGAGCGGCCCGGTCGGGGGCTGGCCTTCGGCGGGGTTTTGGGTCGGGGCCGAAGCCAGAAACCCCACATGGACCGCGGCATAGCCGGACAGCTCCAGCTCCAGCACCGTGCCCTCGGCCATGCCGCCGGCCGGGTCAGGATTGCGCCAAAGGACGGTCTGGTTGCGCACCCCGCAGAACCGGAGTCCGTCGCTGCCCACCTGGACACTGACCGCGCTGCCGGCGCTGGCCCGGCCAAAGGTGATGGTATCGCCGGCGTCGGTAATGTAGGCAGTGGCGGTGGAGGCGGCGGTGACAGCTGCCTGGTTTGCCTTGGCCGCAGCCAGCTGGGCCGCGGCGGCTGCGGCGGAAGCCGAGCCGACCTGTTTGTCTGCACTGTAGGCCCGGATGGCCGCGTCACGGGCCACCGAATAGGTCTGCCCGGCGGTGGCCGACAGGGTGCCCGGGACAGTGGACAGGGTGACCTCGTTTTTCTCGGGGCGGCAGGGATAGCGCTTGAACCGGGCGATCTCCTGATAGCTGCGGCTGTAGTCGTCCCGGTCGATCAGGATGACGGTGTCGTAGAGGTCGATTTTCAAATGGGCGTATTCCTGGGGCCGCAGGCGATAGAGGTCCGCCACCTTGCAGGTGTAGCTGCGGGAGATGGCTGCCGCCGTTTTCACCTGGCTGGCAGCGGTGGTCTGGAGGGTGTCCAGGTCGGTGATATCCTCGTTGACTTCCACATGAGAGACGATGGGCTCGTTTTCTGCCCGGTGCTCCACATAGAAAGGCTCCGGCAGCATCAGGCCGTCGGCCCCGATCAGGTACAGCCGGTTGTAATATTCGCCCCGCTGGGCCTTGCCCCGAATCTGGGGCGACTCCAACAGGTTTAAATCCTCGGTCAGGTAGGCGCCGGTGGGCTGCCGCTGGCCGGGGGAACACAGGTGCACGATCTTTTTGGCGTTGTCGTACTGGGCCCCCAGGTCGTTCCCCCAGACCTCCAGCGCCTGGGTGATGGCTTCCAGCGGGGTGCCATAGAAGGTTTCCATCTGCTGCACGTCCACCCGGCCCGACTGGTCGTCCACCGTCCAGCCGGTGCCGTTCAGGATGGCCCGTACCGTCTCGCCCAGGGGCAACCATTGGGTGCCATGGGCGTCGGCCCGGTTGTCCCAGCCGATCAGCGCCCCCGCGCACAGGCTGTCCAGATCCAGCTCGGCTTCCAGGTCCAGGCTGCTTTTGCCCCGGTCGTACTTGCTGACCCGATAGACCTGGCCGTCCTCGCTGTCATAAATCTGGGTGCGCTCCTGGATGGAGAGCAGCTGGGGATGGCCTTTGGGCAGGCTCAGATGAAGAACGTTGTCCGCGCCGTTCCACTCGTCCTGGATGTAGTAGTCCTCGCAGTCCACAGTCTGCATGGCGCCGTCCTGCATGATTTCCAGCATGGGCACCTCCTCACAGGTAAATAGGGTAATATTCCACGGTCAGGGCGTCGGGGGCGGTCAGGATGTTTTCCCCCGGCGCCAGCAGAGGCCAGCGGGTCAGATCGCACTGGTTCAGGGCGTTTTCGCCGTTGCGGGTAACGATTCGGTGGATTCCGTCCAGACAGAGCACGTCCCCCGCCGACACCGTGACCCAGAGAATCCCCGCCATCAGGTAGGAGGTGGACAGGGCCCCTGCGGTGCAGGTGATCCGGCATTCCATGTCGGGGGCGGTGCCCTTGACCCAGATTCTGCCGCCCCCGGCGGGCAGGCAGACTGTCTCCAGCGGCCCATGCCGGAAGCCGCTGAGCTTGTAGCTGCCCGCCAGAATGCAGCCATCCTGGGAATATTCGGTCACTTCCCCGATCTCGTCACAGCTGGCGGTGTAGAGAAAGCCGTCCGGCAAAGCCAGCTCCACCGGGTCGGCCAGCAGGGCGGCGTCCAGGGCGCTTTTCTTCTGCTGGGCGTCCCGGGGGCTCTGGCCGAAAACGTGGACCGGCAGGGAAAGCTGTTTCAGCCCCACCCGGCTGCCTGCCGGCACAAAACGCATCCCGGCAGCGGGACGCACCCGGGTGCGCTCCAGGCTGGCCCCGCCCACGCTGTAGCTGGCCAGCAGCCGGGCCCCGAACTCGGAGGAACCCCGGCCGTCAATATAAAAGTCATCCATCAGAATGCAAGCTCCTCATCCATGTAAGGCGCGGTGGCCCGTGCGATTTCTTTGCCGTCCAGTTCCAGCACCGTGGTGCTCTCGCCATGCCAGCTGGCGTTCAGCCGGGCGGTGGTCTGGCCGCTGCCGGCCTGGTAGTTGGTGACCGCCCGGGTGTTCTGAAGTTGGACGGCCGCCCGGGCCGCCGCCAGCATGGCGCTGTAATCGGTGACGCCGGTGGTGGGCCCGCCTCCGCCGGTCTGGTACCGGGGCGGGTTGCGGATCAGCTCGGTGTTTTCCTCCAGAGCGGCGGTGTTTTCTTCCAGGGCATCGGTATTGGCGGTGTAATCGGGCAGGTCGGCGGAGAGGTCGGTTTGGGTGTCTGCCTTGGTGGGGGAGGCGCTGGTGATGGTGTTGGCGGCCTGTCCTTTCCGGCTGGCGGAGCCGTCCGGCAAATCAATCACCTTGAAGCCCAAAAACCGCAGCAGTGAATTGATCAGGCTCACCACCAGACGCACCGCTGCGTTGATGGCCTGGGCCACCCAGAGAACCGGCTGCAGCAGCCAGTTCAGCAGCTCGCCCAGGGCTTGCAGCGCCGGAGACAGCAGGGCCGACACGATGGAAGCAATGGTGTTCAGCAGCAGGGCCAGGGTCTCCAGCAGGGGGCCAAGGGCCATCAGGATGGGCTGCAGGGCGGTGAGGGCACTGGTGACCAGGCTGCCGAACAGCCCCAGCAGGGTGCGCAGCAAATCGCCGGTGGCTTCCAGGGCGGGCTGCAAAGCCAGCAGCACGGGCAGCAGGGTGCTCAGAATCTGCTGGATGATGGGGACCATGGTCTCCATCATCTCGATGCCGATGCCTGCGATGGTATCCGAGATCAGGGCGGTGAGCTGGTCCAGCTGGGCCAGCATTTCGCTGCTCTGCTCCAGGAAGGGCTGCAGCACATCCAGCGCGGCGCTCAGCCCGGCGGTGAGGGCCTGGCCGTCGGCGGTCAGTTCCTGGACTTTGGCCTGCAGAGCCTGGCTCTGCTCCACCGTATAGGCGAAGGCGGAGGCCACCCCCGCCACCCCCGCGGACACAGCGGCCGCGGCGGCCGCCACACCCAGCACGACAGGCCCCAGCTCGGCGATAACGCTCAGCAGACCCTCCACCCCGCCGGAAATGCCCACCTGGCCCAGCACGTTGTCCAGCAGGGCGCCGGTGACCGAGCTGGTGTCCTGCAGGCCGGCCACCAGGCTTTCGGCGATGGTTTTGCCGGCCGCGGCCAGGCCCGCAAAGCCGTCCTGTGCAAAAGCGGTTTCCAGGGTATCGGCCCAGCTCTGGGCCAGGTTCACCAGTTGCTGCCGGGTGGCAATGTCCAGCTTTTGCCAGGCGATTTCACCAGCATCCAGCAGCGCATTGTCCAGATTCCCGCCCAGGACGTCGGCGGCAAGACTTTGCAGCTTTTTCAGGTAGCCGCTGTTCCAGGTGTCGGCCAGCTGCTCCTGGGCTGCTTCCAGCTGCCGGGCGGCCTGCTTGGCTGTATCGAGGCTGTCCCGGTAGGCGTCCAGGGCTTTTTTCGCGCTCTCGACGGCGTTTTCTTCCTGTTCCAGCTGCTGGGCCAGATATTGGCTCATCTCGCTGGCCGCGCCGGAGCTGGCGATGCTGTCGTCCAGCAGCTGCTTGTACTTGCCGACGTTGGTCTGGGCGGTATCGTAGGCCGCCTCCAGGACGGCCAGGCGGCTGGCCTGTTCCTGGGCGGCGCTGCCGGTATAGACAAAGCTGTCGCCCAGGCCGGCCATGGCCTTTTCGGTTTTGTCGGCCAGAGTTTCGGTCTGCTGGGCGGCCTTGGCGCCCGAGGCGGAGAGGGTGTCCAGGGCAGTGGAAAAGGCATAGGTGGACGCCGCAGCCTTTTCGGCTGCGGTGCGGTAGTCACCATCCTTCTGGTCTTGATCGGTGGTTTGGAAATGGTCGCCGAGCTGCTTCCAGTAGTCGTCGTTCTTGACGCTGCCCCGGTGGTAGGGGTTGGCGGCCTGGTCAATGGAGGCCCCTGCGTCCTGGACGGCCTCGCCGCTCATGATGCTCTGAACTGCGTTCCAGCCGTCCCGGGCTACTTGCTTGGCGCTCTCCACCAGGTCGCCCACCGCGTTGATGACGGTGTTGACCAGGTTGGGCAATGCGTCCACAAAACCCTGGATAATGCCCGAGATGATCTGGATACCGACGTCGATAAAGTCGCCCGACAGGAAAAAGTCGATGATGGCCAGGACGATCTGGGCGACGGCGGCTTCCAGGTTTACCATCATGCCCAGCAGGCCGGCGATCAGGCTGCCGATCATCTGGCCGCCCGAGTTGGCGACGGCAGGCAGGTTCTGAATCACACCGGTTATAAAATCGGTGACGGTCTGAACCGCGGTATTAACCACCTGCGGAAGGGCAGAAATCGCGCCCTGGGCAAATTCAAAGACGATCTGCACACCGGCGGCCATCATGGCGCCGGGGCCTTCGCTTTGCAGGGTTTCACTCAGGGTGTCAACCCATCCCGCGGCGGCGGATACAAGCTCTCCCTGGGCCTCGAACAGGCCCTCGGTGAGGGCGCCGGCAAGCTGGGCGGCATTGTCGCCTAGGGTGTCCATCTGGCCCTGCAGGGTCTGGCTGTAGGCCTCCATGGCGCCCGCATACCGGCCGCCCTCGGCGCTGGCGGCTTTCAGGGCTTCGGCCAGCAGGTCATAGCTGATGGTCAGCTGCTGGACTTCATCCCGTGCCAGACCGGTATAGTCGGCCAGCAGGCCATAGATGTCGATGCCGGCATAGGCGAACTGCTTGATGTCCACCGCCGCTGCCTCGCCCACGTTGGCGATCTGCTGGAGGTTGGCAGCCATCCGCTGCAATTCCTCGTTGCCGCCGCCCGAGGCGCTGACTGCATTGCCCAGGGCGTTGATGACCTGCCGGGCCTCCTCGGCGCTCTGGCCGGTGGAGATCAGCAGCCGGTTGGCGGACACCAGCCCCGCCACGTCAAAGGGGGTCTTGGCGGCGTCGGCCTTGATGGCGTCCAGGGCCGCGTTGGCGGATTCGGCGTCCCCCAGCAGGTTTTCAAAGGCCAGCTGGTAGTTCTCCATCTGGCGGTTGAACTCCAGGCCGGTGGAAACCACCGTGGACACCATCTGAACTGCCTGGGCGCCGATTTTGGCCAGTGCAGTGCCGGCGGCCACCGAGATGGCATTCATCCCCATCGAGATCAGGGCGGAAGCTTTGCCGGCTTTGCTGGCGCCTTTGTCCATGGCGTCGCCCAGTTTTTCGGTCAGGCCCTGGGCGGACTTCTCCGCCTGTGAAGTGTCAATCCTTGCTTCGCCGTTGATGCTGAAATCTGCCATGTGTCCTATCACCTCTCAAACAGGCGCGGGCACAGTGGCACAGGCTCTTAAATCTTGATCTCAAACTCCCGGCGACAGGCCGGATTCTTACATTTTACCCACAGATCGCGGGCGGCGGCGCCGGGGCCGGCCCAGACCACGGCAGCTTTGCCACAGTAGGGACAGAGGACAGGGGACCGGTCATTTCTTCCCAACTTGCCGCCGCAGCCGTTCGATGAAGGCGGCATCCCAATCGGCTTTGGTTGCATAGACCCGTTTCTCACCTCCCAGATCGGCCGGCAGGGCAAACTTGCGCTTCATGTCGGAGTAAAAGGCCAGCTGCTTGCCCTTCAGGCCGGTCAGATCCGCCGTCCGCCAGCCGATCACCCGGCAGAACCGGCACTCGTCTGGCAGGCCCTGCATCAGAGCCTGAAACCGCCACCAGTGGAGGGTGGTGCCGGGATCGGTCAGATCAATCTGGTATGCAGCCTGGAAGGCTGCCGTGATCAGCGGCCCGTCGATGATGTAATCGAAGGCCAGGGGCGGCCGGGGGCCGGCCGATTTGCTCGGGTCGGGAGCAGCCTGGCCGCCGCGGTAAAACCAGAGAAGCTGGTCAAAGGCTTGCTGTGTGGTGTACTCTGTCTGCCAGCCTGCCCCCAGGAACCTGTCCAGTGCAGAGGCCATCCGCGGGGCGGCTTCCTGGTCGTCCTTGACCCGCAGCATGTCCGCCTCAAACTGGACAAACAGCCGGTAGTCGGGGTCGATCAGGTCAAGCTGCGGGGTTCTGCCGGGCAGCGGGTCAGCGATCAGACAGTGATCCATCACTTGCGGCCTGCCAGGGCTTTGACGTAGGCCCGGCGTTGGGCGCGGTTCATCCTGGAAAAATCCACCGGCGCGGGGGCGGCCGGCTGCGCCGGTGCGGCGGGCATTTCCGGTGCGGCGGCGTCCATGGCGTGATTCTGCGCAGCGGGCTGGGGCAGGCTCTGGGCGGCCTGTTTGGCGGCGGCCGCTGCCCGGGCCTTGACGTCCACACCGGCCGCCGTGGTCACCGCGCCCATGGCCTGAATTTCCTTCTGGACGGCGGTGCAGGAGTCCAGCATCTCATAATAGACGGCCTGCAGCTGGCGCAGGTTGTCGGTGTCGATGCCCAGCCGCTGGTCGTAGTCCTCTCCCAGCAGGTCGGCCAGGAAATTGTCGATGGCGGCGCAGTTGGCCCGGATGATGGACCCCAGGCCGCCGACCTTGGGGACGGCTGCCGCGGCGGCCTGCATCTCGTTCACGGCCTGCTGGAACCGGTCGGCGTCGGCGGCCCGCAGGATATCAAAATCAAACTCCACGTTGCGGATGTTCATGGCGTGTCCTCCTTATTCCGCGGAATAGGTGTACTCGGTCGGCTTGCCCACGGCATTCAGCTGGGCCGAGAAGCCGGCGGGGTTGTTGGCGGCGTTGGATACGTCGTTGTTGACGATCAGCACGGCTTCGCCCTGTTCGCCCTTGCCGGTGCGCAGGGAGAAGTAGACGTACTTGACCACGGCGTCCTGCCCGGTGGCAAACAGCATCTTGTTGGACAGGGCGAAGTCCTGGAAGGGATCGCCCGCAAAACGCTCGCCGTTGATGGTGATCTGGCGCTGGGCGCCGGTCTTGGTGGTGACGGTGCCGGTGCGGATGTAGGCGGTGTCGGTGGTGCTGGCGTTGATGGCGCCGCTGTGCTCGGTGACGTGCTCCTGCACCACGGTGTACAGGTCGGGGGTCTCCTGGCCGGTGGCGGCGGTCTGGACGCCCAGGATGAAGTTGTCGGTGGTCTCGACGCCGGTGTATTCGGGATCGGGCACAATGCCGGCGGCGGTAAGTGCTTCCTTGACGGTCATGTGGTTCCTTTCTGCTGGTAATACTCCAGCCTGATTTGGATTTGAAAGCGGCAGGTGCCGTCCTCGCTGGTGATGATGTAGCCGGAATTGGTGACGGCCACCCGTTCGGCGGTGCGGCCCTCGCCCAGGTCGGGCAGGCGGCGGGCATCGCTCTGGGCCTCGATCCAGTCGGCGAAGTCATCCCAGAAGCCCGAATTGGCCGCCTGCTGGGCGATGCTCTCGCTGTACTCCATCCGGCTGGCCAGGACGTAGTTTTTCGCCTTGCGGCGGCCGCTGAAAAACTCCTGCAGCACGGGGTCGCCGGGGGAATCCTCAATCGAAAACTGGGTGGTGTCCTCGGGCAGGTAGTCGATGTGAAAGGCGACGTTGTTCCCCAGCTGCCCCGCTACCAGGGGGCAGGTTTTGAGCCACTCTTGCATGGCTTTGATAGCTGGTTTCATAAGGTGAGCGCACCTCCTGAAGGCTCTTTCCTCTTGCGCTTAGCCAATTTCCCCGGCGGGCCGCAGATGCGCCCTTGTGAAAATTGGAGCGCTGCGCCAGCCGCACCCCGCCTGTTTCGTCCACTGGACGCGGCGGGGTACGGCTGCCATTCCTGCATGGCTTTGATGGCAGGTTTCATTTCTTCAGCTCCTTTGCGACAGCCCGGCGGGCGAACTGGACGAAATAAGGGTGAAAGTCGGCGTCGCACCGCTGGCCCCAGTAGGAGCCGCGGCGGCCGCCTTTGACATCCTTCACGCCCTCGCCCATGGGATGCAGGTAATACTGTTTGCGGGCGTAGGGTGTGTTATAGATCAGCACGCCGCGCTCGTAGTCGCTGGCCAGGTGGACGCTGTTTTTCAGGGTGCCGGTCCGGAAGGGGACGTATCGGTCCATCTGTTTGGCCACTTCCTGGGCGAAAATGGCCTGGGCGCTGGTAAACCCTTGAGTGAAACGAGGACCGAAGCCGGGCGCCCACTCGATCCGCCAGTACAGCTGTCCCTTGTACTGGCCTTTGGTGTAGACCTGGGAGACCACCTTTCCCCGGGGCGTCTGGAAATAAATCCGGTCGTTCTGAAAGCTGGCCATGGCTCACAGGCTCCCTTCCAGGTAAATGTGGGGGAATGCGGTGCCCAGATGGTCATGCCAGGCTTTCACCCGGGCGGTCTGGACCTGTTTGCGGAGGGCGGAAAGCTCCGCGTCCGTTTCCACCACAGCGGCCCCCAGCACCAGCAGATCGCTGGTCTGCGGGGTCCAGCCGGGCTCCGCTGCCTGGATGGCCTCGGCCGGGATGCGCACCTTGACGGTGGGGGAAGGGGCGGCGCCGTTGCGCTCGGCCCGGGCGGCGTGGTCGGCATACCAGCTGCACCCCGCAAAGGTGCGGCAGGTATAGCTGGTCTGGTCGGCGGCGCCGTCAATGGTGCAGCGGATGACGGTGACGGTCTTGTCGGCCTTAAACACAGCAGCCCACTCCTTGATAAAGCAGCCCATAGACATCCGCCCCCAGGGCGTCCCGCAGCAGGTCCCGGCAGCCAACCTCGGCGGCCCGGCGGGCGGCCTGGGCATCCAGATACTGTTCGCTGTAGCCGTCGGTGGCGGCCGCCGCCCCGATTCCCCGCACTGCCCGCTGAAAGGCCATGTGCCTGCTGTACAGGGTGTCGGCGATCTGGAAGCAGGCAGTCTCCAGCGGGCCGATCAGGTCGGGGTGGGCTTCCAGCGCCGGCTCGGCCCGGCCCAGGGTCAGCCGGTCGATGACCGCCGACGCCCTGGCCCCAAACACGGCGTACTGCTGCTCCAGCAGCAGGCCGCCATATTTGCCGCGGTAGTCCTCATAGGACAGGTAAAGCATGGGGCGTCACCTCCCTGTGGATCAGCCGGCGGTGGTCTCGACCCGCTTGATGTAGAGGGTCTGGGGCTTGGACACCTTCAGGCCGTAGACCTTGCGGCCCTGGACGGCGGACGCGCCGATGTACTTGCCGGACCCGGCCAGGTCCTGCAGATGGACGGCCACCTGCCACTCCTGGACGCGGTGGCACCAGTTGGGGTGCCCGGCGATGAACTCGGTGGTGGTCTTTTTGCTGTCCACACGGGTGGTGTTCTCAAAGTCCATGTTGTTGGTCTCGAGGACGTTGAAGCCGGCGATCCGGCCCACTACGCCAGACTGCACCAGCTGCTGGGACAGGTCGCCCTGCTTGATGTAGTGGTCGTCCAGCATCAGGACCTCCAGGAACTCAGGGGACGCCAGCAGGAAGCGGCCATTGGCGGGCACCCCCCTTGCGGGAGAGGGTCCGCTTGGCGGCCAGAACTTCCTTGTAAGCGGTGGTCTCGGTGCAGGCGGTCTTGGTGGCGGAAACGGTGGCGCCGCCGGACGCCTCGCCGCAAGCCTCCAGGGCGCCGATGGACGCCTTGTCCAGGCTCAGGGCCAGAGAATAGCCGGCGGAATCCAGCCGTTCAGCCACAATGCCGTCGGGGACCGAGGCAGCGTCGAAGCCGTCAATCAGCTCGTTGACCGCCTCGTCGTGGTCGATGGACAGGTCCAGATAGGTGGTGGTGCCGGCGTCGGGGTCGATGCCGTTGGCCTTGTCGTAGTCCTTGACCTCCACCTCGGTGTCACGGACGGGGATCTTGACCTTGCCGGCCTTGGGGTCGCCCTCGTAGCGGTTGTTGAAAACGAGGTTGTCACGGGTGACAAGGGTGTTGCGCAGCTTCTCGTCTACCAGACGGGACCAGCGCTCCTGGTTTGCATGTGCCATACTTGGCTCCTTTCCGCTCGATCAGAGCTTCAATTCAGGGTTGAGTGCAGCGAAGGCGGCGGCCACACCGTCCTCCTCGCCGGCGCTGCCGCCGGTGCCGTGCTCGCCGCCGGTGGAGAAGGTGGCGCTGGGCTTGCCGCCGGCGCCGCCTTCGCTGCCGCTGGGGGCAGTCTCGAAGGCCCAGGGGTTTTCCTTGACAAGGCCCTCGATGGCGGCCTTGATATCGGCGGAGCGGTCCTTGGAGGCCTTCAAAGCGTCCAGGTCGAGCATCCCGCGGATGGCTTTCAGGTTGCGGCCCTTGGCGTCGCGGATCGCGCCGTCGAGCGCGGAATCGAAGGCCCAGCCGTCCTTCATGTCGGCAATCTCCTGGCGCAGTTTGTCGCTTTCGCCCTTGAGCTTGTTCACGTCGATGCCATCGAAGGCCTTGAGCTTCTCCTGTACGCCGGACAGCTGGGAGTTGGCGGCGTCCAGCTGCTTCTGCAGGTCGGCGGCCTTGTTTTTCTCGCGGTTGATGTCGGCGCCGTTTTCGTCCATCAGCCACTTGAGGGCCTCGTCGGTGATGTTGGGGATGTGGTTCTTTACGTCTTCGCGTTTCATGGTCTGTCCTTTCTCTCTACGGCCTTTTAACGCCATGCCCGGGGCAAGGTGGAAAAGGCGGATAAAAATACAAAAAGCCGCCTGGTTCAGCGGCTTTTCAACAGGGGAGTGGGGAAAATGGGCAAAACAAAAGCACGGTGCGGTTTCGCATCGTGCTTTTTAGGTGATATAGGGAGAGGGACTGCATTTCTGCAGCCCCTCATGGGATAGGCATTTGGCAGGCGTACCCTCCTCCTGCATCTCTCAGGGTCAAAGCCCTTGTCAATACCAGCGGCGCGTGGTCGGTACGAAATCTACCACCTCAAATGCCCATCTTATCCTATGCTTATTGTAGCATTTTTACACGGCAATGTCCAGTATTTTATTTTGCCCGGTAAAGGATCTCTTTGTTGCGGATCAGCCGTTCCCATTCTTTTTGCCGGATTTTCAGGAAGGTAATGATGGAATTTTTGTAATGCTGTGGGTCTTTGGACGTTACCAGCCGGAGCGCAATGCGGAAATGCTCTTCCTGGTCGCCCACGGCGATCTCTTTCAGAACAAGGCCTGTGTTCGGGCGTTCGTCCCGGATGATATAATCAGGCCGCTGAATGATGTCGACCAGATAGCTGCTGAATCTTTCGTAGTCATCGGGGTGCCGCTCCTGCACATGTCGGATGCGCTCCTCGGTGATGATGACTTCATCGGTCTGAATGTCGTCGGATATGACGCTGTACAATTTTCGGTCCAGTTTGCATACAAAATTCACGTCCGGGTTCCTGCCATTCCTGTTGGATGGTTCTATTATAGCATCGGCGGCCGGCGTGTGCAACTACCGCGCCTGGGCCGTCGCCCGGCTGGATTCACTCCGCCCAAACCCTGCAACGAGCGTCCGGGCGCTGTCGTTCCGGCCGCCGGTGTCTTTGACAAACTGGGCCAGGCTCTGCCGGGCCTGCCGCAGCTTGACGGCGCTCTGGGCGGTGTCCAGCCCGGCGGCATCCTCGGCCAGAAAGACCTTTTTCGCGGCCCGGACTTTCCGTTCCAGGGCGCGCTGCTTTTGGCTGATCTCGTACGGACTGTACATCTTGCCCTGATAGGAGATGTTTTTGGCGTCCAGGGCGGCCAGCTCCTCCTCGGTGTAGGCGGGCCGGGGGTCCAGGTCGGGGTCGATGGCGAAAAAGCCGTGGCGGCAGTTCCAGCCGCACAGGCCCGCGCCGGTGCCGTAGCCGGTGGACCGTTCAAAATCCGGGTAGTATTTGCCGTTGTAGGTGATCGCCCCGCCCCGGTGGTACTGGCGGCCCTGCCACTTGGCGTGCTCGGGCCGTGCGCCGGCGTGGGCGGAAACCTCCACGAAGCCCCAGCCCATTTCTTCCATCCGGGCGATCTGCAGCTTGCCGGCGGTCTGGTTCACGCCGGTCAGCACCGCGCGCCGGACGGCCACTTCCAGCGTATCCCGGTGGCCGGTGGGGTAGGTGACGCCCGCCATGTGCGCGGCAAGGCCGTTCACGGCCCGCCGGACGGCGGTGTTGTAGTCAAAGGCCCCGCTGGCCACCTGCAGCCAGGCGCGGTCTGCAGCGGCTGTAAACTGCCGGGACACGGTGTCCGCCGTAGTGGCGGTGAGGTTCTGCCAGGTGCCTGCGGTCTGCTCGTAGCCGGCGTTCAGCAGGTTCAGCAGGGCGGGGTCCTCGTTGGGGGGCAGGGGGTCGAGGCCGGCGGAGGTGTAAAGCCGGTCGTCCTCCTCCAGGGCTTTGGCAGCGGCTTCCTGGAAGATGCGCCGCAGCTCGGCTTCGCTCCTGCCGGAATACCGGGCCAGGATCTTGAGAACCTGCCGGTTCACAAGCCGGGTCTGCTCCCGCCGCCACAGCTGCCAGTCGGCGGTGGCGGTCACGTCGTCCATCTTGCCGATCCGGCGGGCCACATCCTGCAAAATATCTTCTTCCACCTGCTGCCACAGGCGCATCATGGCCGCGGGGACGTTTTCGAGGTAGTCCGGGGTCAGCATCAGGATTCACCAAAGGATAGCGCAGGGGCCGCGTTTGTCTCGTTCTGGGCCTCCCGCACGGCGTTGCGTGCTTCGTCCTCGCTCATGCCGTACCACTCCATCAGGTACTGGTACTTGGGCAGGAAACCGGACAGACAGTCGTCCTTCATCTGCGCCCGGCGGGTCTCGCTGTCGGTGATGTAGCTGTCGTCGAAATTGACGGTGACGGCGGTGCCGGGGTCGATGTCGGCCCCCAGCAGGTTCCGCCCGGCCCACAGCAGCGCCCGGACGATGCCCAGCAGGGCCGCCTCAATGCCGATCTGGTGGCGGTTGGCGTGCTGGACCATGTCCTGGCGGTCGCCGGTGTACTCGGTGGCAGTCTTGATGCCGGAGGCCTCAAACCGGTACCGCCTGGTACCCAGGCCGCACTTGAAACTGAAATAGTCCAGGGCATCCTGGACCGCCTTGCCGTTCTGGTCGCAGCGGAGGTCGGGGTTGTACTCGTGCCAGCTGTCGGGGGCGTCAGGGTCGGACTTCTCGGTCTGGACGAAAAGCTGCTGCCGGATGTCGTCGGGAGCGGCCCAGTGGGCGTTTCCGTCGGCATCCAGGATGGGTTTCAGCATGGTGGCCGAATAAAAGACCTTTTTGCCGCCCAGGTAGAGGTCCCGGCAGTAGTTGTCAAAGGCCAGGTCACACATCTTGGCCTCGTCGATGGCCTCGGCAAACACCGCCTGCCCCAGCCCGGCCCCGCCGGTGCGGTTTTTCACCGCCGCCGGCCGCAGCAGGGAAAACCAGGGCACCGGGCTGCCGGTACAGAAACTGGCCGCCATCCCTTTGGGCAGCGCGGCGGGGGAGTAGCCCTCCTGGTCGGTGTCCTCGTTCTGGCTGGTGAAATACTCGTTGGTGATCTGGTAGCCGGCGTCGGTGCGGGTGTGGGTCTGGAGGTAGATGCAGCTTTTGCCCTCCACCGTCACCTCGCTGGCAAAGGCCACGTCGATCACCTGGCCGTGCCGGATGGTGATGGGCAGGATGCACTCGGCGGGCAGATAGTCCAGGCAGAGCCTGGCGTCGGGACTGGGGACGGCCTTGCCGCCCTCTACTTTCAGCCCCTCGCAGCTCATGACAAAGGCCCCGGTGCCCGACCGGAAGGCCAGCTCCACCAGGGTGTTGGCGTGGGTCCAGAAGTCCAGCTGCCCCAGAATGCCGCCGGTCTGGTCGGCGTCCTCCCCAAGCAGCCAACGAGCCGTGGCTGCGTCCTGGACCGTGAGGGTGGTTTTCTCGTTCAGCAGCAGGGATGCCCAGTCCTCGCAGGCCCGCTTCGGCATCCCCAGCCGGTACATGGACCGCTTGCACGGCTGCCCCCGGAGGTTCATCTCATGGACGGTGTGGAAGGGCTCAAACCAGCCCCGCCACCAGTCCCGCCACTGGATGATCTCGGAGTAGTAGGCCCCTTCGATGTGCCAGTCCTTCAATCTGTTCAGGTAGGCGACGAATTTTTGAATGTTCATGCAGCTAACCTCAAAAGGCGGGCGCGTTCCCGCTCAATGGTGTACTCGAAAGCGTCCAGGGTGTCGATGTCGGTGGTGCCGTCGTCCAGGCGCTGGTCCTGGCCGGGGGTCTGGCCGCTCCACAGGGCGGTGGAAAGGGCTTCGGCCAGACTGGCCGCCCCTGGCATAACCCAGAACCGTCCGCCGCCCATCAGGATGCAGGTCAGGCGGATGCGGTCGTTGATGGGGATTTTCTTGGAATTGCCCACCCTAGCCGCCAGCCAGGAAAAACGACTGGCCAGCAGGGCCGACCGGAGGGAGTTCTTCAGCACCTGCTCGGCGCTGTCACAGTAAACGGCGTGGATCTCGCCCCAGCCGGCAAAGACCTGCCGGACAAAGTCCAAAAACTTCCCGGCCAGGAAGGCGGTGTCGGTGCCCTTGGGGTCCACCCGGTCGGAGCACAGGGCCACCACCCCGGCGGCAGCGGGCAGGATACCCACCGCCACAAAGGCGTGCTGGCTGCCGTTCCCGCCGAAGTCCACCCCGATCTGCACCCGTGTGCCGGCAGGGAGGGGCTTGTCCCGGGGCCAGAGAAACCGGCCGTCGTGGGCGGCCTGGCTGTCGGCAAAGATTCGGTAGATGATCCCCTCGGCGGCGCACCACTGGCCCAGGATGAATCGGTTATAGTAGACGGTGCCGGCCAGCTCCTGTTTCAGCTGGGCCACAAAAGTGGGGTCCAGAGTGGGGTTGTCGTCGATGGTGGAGGTCTGGCAGAAGATGTCGGCCCCTGAGTCGATGAATTTTTTCAGCCAGTGGTGGGGGTCCGCCGGGTTGGCGGTGCCGTCAAAATGGGAGTGGGCGCACCGCAGGCGGGTTTTGAGCATCTGGAATAAATCTTCGTTCCAGGTGGTGACTTCGTCTCCGTAGGCGTACTCGATGGTCATGCCCTGGATGCGGGCTACCTGGTTCCGCTTGTCGGCGCCCAGGACGTAGACCTTCCGGCCGAACAGCCGGGCGGTGTTGTCGCTGGAAATGGTGCCCACCAGAGCCTCGCCCCAGATTTCCCGCATGGGGTCCAGGATGTTCCGGGACAAAGTGCCCTGGGTGTGGCCCAGCAGCACCGCGGCCCCTTCGCCCCGGAGGGCCAGCAGCCGTTTGGGGATCACCACCGCATAGTCCAGCCAGCTTTTCCCCGAGCCGGTGGCGCCGATCTTGAAGTTCCAGCGGTGATTGCAGGCCGCCAGATATTCCAGCTGCTTAGTCGATAACACTGTCGATCCCTCCCAGCAGCTTTTCGGCGGCGGCCAGCTGGGCCGCTGCGGGATCGTCCCGGCCGTCCTCGCCCAGAATGTCCAGGATCAGCCGCCCCGCCCGGGCGTCGCCCTCGGCGGCCGCGTCGGTCAGGCCCGCGATCATGGCCATCTGGTTGTCCACGTCCTCGGGATCAAGGCCCCGGCGGGCCAGGGCGTTCCACCGCCGCTTGTCCGATACCGGCAGGGACAGGTACAGGTCGGCGGCCTCCTTCAGGGCCCGCTTGCGGCGGCGGGCCGCGCCGGATGCCCGGCCGCC
Organism: Faecalibacterium sp. An77; assembly: GCF_002161315.1. Taxonomy (NCBI): domain Bacteria; kingdom Bacillati; phylum Bacillota; class Clostridia; order Eubacteriales; family Oscillospiraceae; genus Faecalibacterium; species Faecalibacterium sp. An77. The sequence continues at coordinate 17,331 of NZ_NFHK01000022.1, read as the reverse complement.
GGAAGCAGCTATTTCTCGGAGTTCCTTCGGGGTTCGCTCGGAGTTCGGAATCAGATTTTTCTCATTCGACACGGTCACCACCTTCCTTGTTGTGTGTTGCTTTGGTGCGGCTGCCCGGAGTTGAACCGGGCCGGGGAAAAATCGGGAGGTCGATCATGCCTGCAAACGTGAACCCAATCTGCGAAAAGGAGAAACCCCGTATCCCAACGATCAGCCGCATATAAAAAGAGCACCGGCCCTTCTGCCGATGCTCTGCGGATACAGTTTACCATGGGCGGACAGTGAAATTCAATGAAATCTTATGCAATTTCCATCCGGTCCACAGTGCTGCGGTGGAGCTGGAGCACCCGCCGCAGGGTGAAGTTGTTGTCCGCGGCGATCCGCTCCCACCGCTGGCCCAGGATGTACCGCCGTGTGAGAATGTCCCGCCGCAGCGGGTCAGCCACCCCGTCGATGGCGGCTTTGACCTGGTCGTGGACATTGACCGCCCGGACAGCTTCAGCGGCCAGAAGCATCTGCGTTTCCATGATCCGCTCCACCGCCCGGGGCAGGGCCTGGCCGTCCCCGCCGCCGGGCATCCCGGTGAGGGCCTGGGTCACCCAGGCCGCCTGGCAGCGCAGCTCCTCGATTTCTTGGGCGATGATTTCCTGCCTGTGAACAGCCTGGCGGTAGCTGCGCAGAAAGGCGATTTTCTCTTGGTAAGTCATCTACGCTCCTTTCGATTTATCATTTGCTGCCTGACGCATCTGCAAATCGCCTGATTTGCAGATTTCGGGCCAATTTATTCAAAGCATTATGTTTGATCTGTTCAATCCGGTTTCTGGAAATCTTTTTGTCCGTTGCAATTTCGGTCATTTCATGCCCTTCCCAGTAAATACAGCGGATTACATCAATTTCATTTTGGCTCAGCTTCTTCATGGCATCTTCCAGAACGGCGTGCAGTTCTTCGATGTAGATATCAGCCTCTGCTGCCTCAAATTCTGCCGATGCAGCCGGGTCTGGTAGAAGACCGGCCAGCGTGTATCCGTCTTCATCATCAGCGCTTAAAGGGGCGTCCAGACTTGTGCAGCTGTTCAAAGGATTGGCCGATATTTGCGCCTGCCGGCCGTTTCCCATGGTAACGCTCATCGAGTGATCGCCTCGAATCGTCAAGCTGATCTGCCGTTTTACAGCTATGGCAAGAAATGTCGTAAAACTGCCTTTTTCTGGGCTGTAATGCTCTGCGGCGTACTGAACGGCAAAAAATCCCTCCTGCTTGAGGTCCTCCATCGTCAAGCCGTGAGCTTGCGCGGTGTCCCGATTCTTCCTATACCACCTGCCAAGCTTTTGAACAAGAAACCACCGATTGATTTCCCACAGTTGCCCCAGGGCAGAGCGGTCTCCGGCAGCGGCCAGGGCGGCCAGGGTTTTATTGCATTCTTGCTGATCTGGCGTTTTAGCGTGCGCGTTCGTATTCATTTATCCATAGTCATCAACACGTTTTGAAAATGTGGCAGTGATACTACACAATTCTCATTCCGATTTTGTTACCACGGTATCAGCGCCCTGGACGGTCACCCAGCCGTGTTCCATGCGGGCCTGGGCTTCCAGATACTGGATCAGCTCGGGGGTGATGGACTGGGCGACGGACTGGTTGGCCGCAGCTTCGGCATCGGCGGCAATCTTGGCGGCGTCGGCATCTGCCTGGGCTTCAATCAGGGCAACATCTGCGGCGGCCTGGGCTTTGACTTTATCGGTCTCCGCCTGGGCCATGGCAGTCTGTTTTTCCAGCTCGGCGATTTCGGCGTCCTGTTTTGCTTGCTCTTTGGCCTGCACCTTTTGCATGAGGGTGTCATCCAGTTCCACATCAATCACCAGAGCGCTCACAACGTTGATGCCGTACTCGCTGGACAGCTTCTCATTGAGATATTCGGTGATGGCCTGATTTACCTCAGACTTTTTATCGGCATAGATGTCCATGACGGAGAACCGGGGCGTCACCTCCTTTACATAGGCGATGATGCTGTTCTGAATGCGGCTCTCCATCAGAGATTCGCCGTCCATGCCGTTGAAGCGGCTGTACAAATCCACCACACGGTCCGGCAGAAAGTTGTAGTTCACGGTCAAGTTGATCTTGACCATGCCGCCGTCTGCGGGGGCGTCGATGGACCAGTCGGCATGTTCTTTTTCGTTGTAATCAGCCGGGTCATCCGAGAAAACAACCTGCTGCTGGGAAATGGGGAATCGACTGACCTTCTTCAGCGGAGACATAACGTGCCAGCCCTGAGAAAGCGTCTGGTCTTCCACGCCGGCCGCTGAGTAGACCACGCCCACATAGCCCACGGGCACCCGCTCAATGCAGGCCATGGCCCCAACGGCCAGAACCACGGCGCATGCGCCGCTCGCAGCGATGATTGCAATACGATTACGATTCATAAAAATCTCCTTTTCTTAATCATCAAAAAAAGACCGGACGATGTAATAGCAGATTCCCCATAAAACAAGAAACAAGGAAACCGTCTGCTTCATTGGGAGGTTCTCACTTCCTTTCTGCATGCCGCCCGGGGGAGGATTCAACTTCCCCGGTTAATCCAGCAGCCCATCCTGCGCAGCATATACGGCCAGAGTGCTCAGGATATCGGTCAGCGCCTTGTCATAGGATGTGGCACTTATATGGCCTTCCTGGATGGTTTTGCTCCTGGATAGTTTCCGCCGAAAATGCAGGTCAAACACGATGGCGCTGATTGCTCCTTCCCGCGTGAGGTAGTAGGCCTCGGTTTTCTGAATCGCAAGCAGCCAGCGCTGTTCTTTGGAGTCGGAACACCTTTCCAGCAGGCCCCAGCAGTTCAGATAGAACAGGCAAAGTTTACGGTGCTTGGCTGTCATAATGCTGCGCCTCTCTTTCATTGGGCCAGAAACATCGGGCCGTTTCTTCGCGGGTCATCCCGAGGACAAAACTCAGCTGCTGAGCCTCTGAAATGCTGAAATCTGTTTTCTTGAGTAATTTGTTCCGCAGGGTGCCATCGCTCATGTGCAAAAAGTGGGCCAGGTATTTGCGTTTGTATCCACTGCGAGCAATCAGCTTCTGCAAGTATTCGGTATCAACCATTCTGATCTGCATCCTTTCTGATCCGTCTTTGTCGTCTGCTATGGATGTATGATAGAAGCCGCGGGCGAAAGCCCACGGCTTCAGCGGCACCATTATACCCTAGATTGAGAGCTCAAAAATTCAGTTTTTCAAATCAGTCCATAATTTTTTGCAACCAAATCCATGAACTCAGTATTCCAGTCAATCGCCGTATGAGCGGAAACCCCAACCTTCAGAGCTGCGCCATAGAGCTTGTGGGACTTTTTCCAGTAGTACAAGTCAATGACTTCCAGTTTCGCATCCCCGTTTTTAGTAGCTCTGACGGCATCGATCGCCTGACGCACGGCTTCCAGCTGTCGGCGCTTGGCTTCCGGCAGCTCGCGCAGATTTGCATCTGCGGTTTTGCCAGTGTGCTCTTCTTCACGGCACAAGTGTGGGTAGTTGTAGATCATGTACCGTACAAAGCCTTTCCACGGCCGTCTCGTTTTGCTCACTTTCCAGCCTCCTTGTCGTGGATATTTCCGACCACTTTGCTGCGTGCTATTTCTTCTTTCATGTTGAAATAATACGAAATCGCAGGATTGGGATCTCCTCCCACCCAAACAAGTTGCCAGCCCCACATAGATGCGTCGTACGCGTCTCCGAATTCAAGCATTCCGAGCCACGTGCGCGGATCGGGCCTTTCCGTGAATTCGAGGATGTCATTTTCAAAAACTTTGTTGCCATCGCTGTCGGTCAAGCCTGTGTACCGGCAAATAGTTTCGGGGGCGACTTCGTAAAAGTTACTACCGTTGATGCTCCAGTCGTCGCAAGCTGTCCCTTGATATTTGGAGATACTAAGACCGCCCACGAAAAACTTTCTCATTTCAGGCCTCGTCTCATCGTTGTCAAAAACGTAGCCCTCAACCCATTCGCCATTGTCAATGCGTTTGGCCTTAAACAGAATCTCAAGTTTGTTCACTTGGCGCCTCCCGGCTTTTTTCTTCACGGTCGGTCCGGCCTGATAGGATCGCCGCACAAATGGTCCCGGCTGTGCCCGCCAGCAAAAAGAGCACCAGCACACCCCCGCCCAGGCCGGCGGCAATGCGGACAATCCATTCCAATCCGTTCATCCCAGCGCCTCCACCCGAATGAAAATCCCTGGGGTATTGGCCCAGAACTTTTCCGAAATCTCGCTGGCCACCTGGGCGTCGTCATGCCAGAAGTGCAGCCGGGTCATCTCGTCTTTCAGGGCCTTGTCCAGGTTGTCGGTGTCGGGCCTGGAGGTTTTCCAGGCGCCGTCGGGGTGGCGGCCCTCGGCGGGGAACAGCCATTTCACCACCAGCCGCACCGGCCCGCCCAGAGGGGCGGCGGGGGCATGGGGCGCAAGGCCGGCCCGCAGTTTGGCCCGGGCGGCTTTCAGCTCGGGGCTGTCGTGGAGCACCGCACAGGGTTTGCCGCCCCGCATGAAGGCGTGAAGGTCCTTGTCGTGGTGGGTGACGGTGGGCGGGCGCATGGGGATAAAAAACTGCATGGCTTGTCTCTCCTCTCTCGAAACATGGCACAGTGTTGGGAGGGGGTTCCCCGTGTGGGGCGGGGTCTGACGCCCCCACACAGGGGACACCCAACACAAATGCAAACTTGCTATATATAAGGCATTTTCCCATCCGAAATACGGAAAATAGCGGTATTTTACAGGCATTTTCCCGTTTTCGGAAAATGCAAAATTCCGCTATTTTACTTTCCCGTTTTCGGATAATGCAGGCATTTTCCCGGATTATCCAGCGCTGCCAGGTTCGCGCCGGCCTACCTGTTCACCGTCAATCCAGTAACCTCCGTCGGCCCGCAAGCGCCGCTTGATCGTATCTGGTTTCAGATCCATGTACTCGGCCAGTGCATAGATGGTGACTTGCCCATCCATCAGGCAGGCATCGAAGGCGGCGGAAAGCTCTTTTCGAGAGCGCTTGGCGGATTCCTCTTTGCCGCCCGGCCATCGTGCGGCAGCCCCCGCTCTGCCCAGCTGTTGGGCGGGGCTCTCGGGGTTCAAATCCTCCAGCACCCCGGCCTTCACCAGGATGTCGCAGGTGGCCTCCATCAGGTTCACCAGGTCCACACGGCGGTGGTCCGGCATGTAGTAAAGGCAGCGCACATTCACAGCCTCAGAAATGGCCCTGTGAGGCGTTTTGATTTGCCACAGACATTTTTCCTGGTACAGCAAGAAATCCTTGCTAGGGGCCACAAATGGCCGCCCTGAGCGGTTTCTGAGGATTTGCTGGTGATTTTTCTTGGTTCGGGGTGCGCCTTTCAGCGTGGCGCACCAGAGCAGGTCATTCATTGGGTGCCTCCTTTGGCTTGAATTTGCTGCAGAAATCATTTTCCTTTACGGTCTCCCCGCTATGTCCGCACTGTTCAGCATTTGGCCAATAACAATCGCAGTCTTTGCACCGGCCGATCGGAGGCGCGGGGCGGCGATTCCAATACGCAATCGCCTTTTGAAGTGTTGGGCAAGTGCTTCCATAGGCCCCGCAATAGCTTCTTTTGCAAACTACAGCGTAAATCGGCTTTCCTTCGGAGTTCAGTCGCCGAACTTCAGCTGATCCGCCGCAACGCCAACACGGTATGGCGATACCCTGCCTTGTGCATTCCTCCTGTGCCTGCTGGTCTCCCAGCAGGGCGCGGCGTTCAAGGTTGTCCATGTTCATTTTCTCTTCTTCCCCCAGTCAAACCCAAAGTCAGAGCGTTTGATCTTGCAGCCAGGCGTTCCGTCTCTCCAGAACACCAGGCCCTCCACATAATGCTCTTGCAGCCACTTGCGGATGCCCTCAAAGGTCCGTGGCACATCCACGATCTTTTTGCCGTGAGGCACCATAATATCGGCGTCAAGGTTGTATGGGTTGCCCTGGAAGTGCGGTCCGATGGCCTCATAAGTTCCATCCGATGCCTGGCCGTAAAACGCCATCCAAAACCATTTGTCGCCCGGGTCCTCCCGGCGGCACTTTACCCAGTGCGGCCAATGACCGGTCACCGGGTCAGGCTCACAACATGGAATTGCGCCCTCGGGCGGCATCTTGCCCTTTCGCGCATCATAGCGCTTGTAAAACTCGCCGTTAATCACGGCGCAGCAAGAGCCGTCCACCTTGATGGTGGCCACGCCTTCGCCGGCAAGTACCCATTCACAGCCGGGCGTCACCTTGTCCGAAATTCCGGTGACTTTGTGGTTTGCAAAGGTACGCTCGAACAGGGTCGGAATCTTTTTCATGGTTAGGTCTCCTTTCGTTTGTGTCTCCGCGGCCTCTCCACCGCGTCGGCCAGAAAATCGTTCCCGCTGGGCTGGGGCCGGTCCACGCGGGGCGGCTCAAGCCGCGGAACTTCCGGCTGCAAAGCCAGCGCCTGGGGCTGGGCGGCCTTTACCGCCTTGGCAAAGGACGGCCGGACAAACTGCGTGACCTCCGCCAGTGGCCTGGACATCTGCGCCACCAGTTCGCTGGGGCTGCCGGCCCAGTCCTGGACGGCCTGGGGCAGAGACTTGAACACCTGCCAGACGTGCTCCCGCAGGTATGTGGGCGTGAGTTTACCGCTGCCTGTCACCATGCCGCCGGTGGCGGCCCAGTAGCTTTCCTGCTCGATCTGCCTGGCAGCCTTCTGGGCCTGCTGCCACAGGTCGCTTTCAGACGGCAAAGTCTGGGCGCTGGCGGTTTTGATCTCTGCGCACCAGTCCACCAGCAGCTGGGAAGGATACCGGCATACCGTCAGCGCCCGCATCAGGGCCGGCATGGCCACCTCGTCCGGGACGTCCCGCAAAGCATATGTATACACCTCCGTGCGGGCCCGGCGTTCGTCATCGGTGAGCTGGAGCCTAAAATAATCGTCGATCTTGCTGAGTGCTGTAGCCAATCTATTTGTTGTCATGTGAGCCCCATTTCTTCAAAAATAGCGTGATAGGCTTCGGCAGAGCTTCGGGTCCGTTTGCCGTCTTGCCCGCCGACTTTGTCCCTGCGTTCCCAGGTGCGAACAGCAGCCTTCCAGTCTGCCATGGGCTTCCCGGTGCCATACCTCCAGCCCCTGGCCTCGTAGTAATCAATAAAAGCTGCCGGGCTGATGGAGTTGTGCCTCTCGTTGCAATACTCTGCCACCTCGTCCAGTGTGGGCGGGGTGAAGCGCTTGCGCTTCGCCTTACTCTCTCCCTCTATCCTAACCTTACCTACCCTATCCTTACCTAACCTTACCTGTGTATCCAAAGTGGACACATCCTGGACACATTCTGTATCCAAAGTGGATACATAGGCACCGGACTGGTCAGGAGCAATCTGGGCCTTCTCCTGCTCGTAAAGGGTTGGCTTGTACCGGTCTTTTTGGATGTAGTTGTGAATGCGCCAGTGCCGGATCACCACAATCCCACTGTCGAAGGGGATGATGAACTGTTTGGCAATCAGGATGCGGCAGTCATCGTCACTGGCTCCGATCATGCGTTGGATCTTCCGTGGATTGTTGACAAACCCGTCATCATCCGCCCGCATGGCTAAGTGAAAATAAAGCGCCTGGGCAGTCATCGGCATATCAAGAAACAGATCGCTATCAATGACCGACTTGGCAAACATACGACGCTCAGCCATGCCGTCATCCCCTCAACCTACGATCCAGCATTTCGCGGGCCTCAGCAGTCAGCGGGCGGCCACACTTGGAGCAATGCGGGAGCGGTTCAAACTTGTCCATATGGTCGCACCAAAAGCAAGCGTTTCTGGAATCTTTCGCGTTTTCTACAACGTGTGTGCAAGAAAAGCAAGACCGGCATTTTTCGCACGGTTTCCATGCGTCAAAGTTAATCGGCTTGTGTGCGTAGGCCAGCCAAACTTCCCCGTAGTTCTCGGGGAATGCTATATCGTTCACTTCGTTGCCGGGCCACCAAATGTTTGCTTGTTCGTCATCCGTGCCGACATCCATCATTTCAATTCTGCACCAGCCGCTTGACTGGATAAAAGTTCTTTTCGGGTCCAAAACCTCAAGGTATACCGGATCACGGCCCGATTCCCGAAGCTGCTCCAGGGTCAAAGACTTATTCTCATGTTCCATGTCACAGCCTCCTCAAAACGGCAGATCATCGCTCTCGTCCAGCGGCGCGGACAACGACGGGTCAAACACAGCAGACGCGGGCGGCGTGGACACCACCGGCTCCGGTGCGGTGTTGGCGTAAGTCTGGACCATGCGGGCCACCACATCCAGAGAAGGGAAGATGGCTTCAGCGATGGCGTTATAGTAGAACCCGCCGTCGTCCCTGGGCTTCTTTTCCACTGCGTGAGTCATGATTTGCAGCCGGTCAAACTTCTGGATGTGAGCCGCGCTGTCCGCCGAATCTCCCCAGACCGTCACGCTGACAACCGGGCCGTCGTACTTGCCGCCGCCCTCGGCGGCAGGGCGGGTGTCCACCTTAAAGGAAATCCGGGTATAACGGTTGCCGTTGCTGGATGTCTTGATTTCTGCATCTTTGAGCGCCTTGCCGATCAGCAGACAGCCGGACTCTTTGCTGATAATCACAGGCTATTCACCTCCTCGGGGCCGTCGGCCATGTCGATGTTGGCGCCCATCAGAACCTCGGGGCACTCGGTTCGGGCAAAGTAGGCGGCGGCACGGTACCGCAGCATCATCTCGGGCATCTTGGGCCAGTAGGACCCGTTCTTGCTCCACCAGCCGCTGTCCTTCGCCATCTTGACGCTGACAGCAGGGCCCACCACAGGCTCCCCGGTCTTTTTGCTGATGGCCACCAGCCGGCAGCTGCGCTCGTCAGTGCCCTCCGCCCCGGTCATCTGATAAGTGGAGCGATCGGCATAAATGCCGCTGTTGTCGATCAGAGCCTTGCAACTCTTGCCGCTCCAAGTGGGGTTGCCCTGGACGACATACAGATTCTGCATCACGAAAACAGGGTCGGTGTTCATGCGAATAGCCATATTACAGGCCACAGTGCAGGCCGCCTGGTTGCCGGCATAGTTCTTGGGCACCATACCATCGGGAAGGATGGCATAGGCCTTGCCCATGCTGCAGGACAGCTTCCAGGTGTCCATTGCAAGGGCAATGTTCTGACGTTCTGCGGGAACAGGGGCGACCACCGGCGCGGCGGGTTCCATGGCGGTCGAAGCGCTGGGGTTGATCATAGAATCAGACATTTTTCAAATCCTCCTCGTAAGGTTTCAGGCCAAGCGCAAAACAGTAACGCTTGATCGATTCGTATTCGGTTCCGGTGCACCGCACCTTGAGACAGCGGTCGCGGGGTTCTTCTTCGCCAACAAAGCTTTCATACTCCCCGTCGTCGAAGTCATCCGCAAAGTCGCCCATAAATGCGATGGCAGGCTTTCTCACATTGACAACATACGGGTTCTGCTGGGGGCCCTTGTAATCGTCCGGCATGCCGTTGATGATGGCCTGGCGCAAGAACTCGTGATACTTGACCCGGTAAGAATGCTGGATGGCATCCGCAACTTCTGGCCGGATCAGCTCACCGGCTGCAGCGTGGATGATGTCCAAGAGGCAAAGCAAGTTGCCCATGTGTGTGGTGATGCGTTCAATGGCTGTCCTGGTTTCCCAGTCGGGAAGTTTTCCGGTGCGATCAAAGCCAATAAATAGCGCCACCGCGTTATTGACTGCGCTTGCCAGCTCGTTGCCTTCCTGAATCATGGCCATCAATGTGTTTTGAGGGCCGATGTAGTGGTAGATGCCCTCCGCCTTGTTGGACAGGGACTTGATTTCCTTAAGTTTCATTGATTTATACGTTTACCTCCTGTATAATAGGGGCGAGCGCTTGCAACTGCTCACCTTTTGGCCCTGCCCGATCCAGTCCATCGGGTGGGGCCGCTTTGTTTAGAGCCAGCCGTGCCAGTGGGTCAGGCGGTGCATATCCCGCACAAGGGCGGCCATCCAGACCAGGCATAAAACAGCCAGCACCGCGGCGGGGATGTACAGGCGTTTCATGGAATCTCTCCTTTCTCCTCTTGATACTGCCGGATCAGCTCGGCCCGGGCGTCGGGGCTTTTGGCCATCAGTGCGCCGTAAGAGATGCCGGCCCAGTCGGCCACGCGGGCGAGAAGCCGCAGGGAGGCTTCCCGGGTTATGTCTTTTGCCAGGGCGGCCTTTTGTTTTTGATAGTAGGCGCTGGACTGCTGGGCCCGGACGGCCAGCCGGCAGTCGGGGCAATACTTTTGGGCGAGGCCGGTGGTGGTGTAATAGGCCCCGCAGCGCAGGCAGGCGCGGAGTTTACCGCCGGCCATGGCGCCGCCTCCTCTGGATGGCTTTGCGCCGGGCCCGTTTTTCGGCCCGGTCGCACCACCAGCCCACCACCAGGGACATCAGGGCGAAGGCCACCAGCGCCCACAAAAACGGGCTCAGGCAGGTGGCGTGGTAGTCGGCATAGCCGGCCAGCTGAAGGATCGTCTGCATGGGGGCCTCCTTTCACTTGGCCCAGGCCACCAGCTGCCGGGCGAAACTGTATGTACGAATCCGCTTGCCCTGGCGCTCGCCGTGCCATTCCTCGGGGATGATGGTCCGGGCTGCCCGGGGCGTCTGGACGTGAAGCTCCTTGCAAGCGTCCTGCATGGTCATGGTCTGGCCGTACTTTTCGGACAAGGTGCGATAGACGGCCTCCAGCTCGGGATTGTCGCGTTTCATAAAAGACCTCCTTGTTCTTGTACTTTCTGCCGTGTTACAATGGCGGAAGAAAGGGAATGATGCCGATGGATTATGATAAGGTTTATTTGAGTGAAAGAGAACGAAATGTAATGAACGACATCCGATATGGTGCTGTATTGCGGCTGCACATTGTGGAAGCAAAGTACCTTTTATCGATGCGTTTTATAGCTCCGTATGCTTTATCAGAACAAGATGATGAATATGTAGTAACGGCAGAAGGTTGCCGCTATATGGAATATCTCGATCAGAAGCAACAGGAGAAAAAGTTGAGTGAAATAGCACAAAAGCAAAAAGAAGCATTTGACCGCAAAGCAACCTGGGCGTCGATCATTATTTCAAATCTGATTGCTCTGGCAGCACTTATCGTTTCCATAGTGAAATGATAATGGCAGCCAAGGACATGACCAGGGCGGGAAAATACATCCAAAGAGCAGGTTTTTTCATGGCAACCTCCTTGTGCTTGTACTTTCTGCTGTGTTACAATGGCGGCAGAAAGAGGGTGTTTATATGTTGTTTGTGGCGGATGCTGTCTCTGCATCACAAGATTTGTCAGTGATATCGCTAGATACCTTGGTAGACATAGCAGGAGTTCTGGGGTTTGTTCTTTCCGTTGCGGGGTGGATCAGCACCTGGATAAAAAACCGAAAGAGATTAAAGATTTTCATTTTGGATATCAAAGCCTATAAGGACGTGGTGTTTCTCCTCATGGTCTTTGAGAACAAATCACGGCTTCCAATCGCTATCACTCGTGTGGCGCTGCTTATGAACGGACGAACCATTGAGTGTACGCCTATTCCTCAAACAATTTGGAGAAAGGTTGATAGAGATAAAAGTGGAAGTGTTATAGACGTGGACAACGAAAAATCTTTGCGGATTCCCATCCAGCTCCAGGAACTTGGGGCAATCAGTGGTCAAATTCTTTTTGAGCATCTGCCAGAACTTCCAGAAGACGCCGCCACAAGTCTGAACTTTCTAATTGCGACCAATCGTGGTAAGGCATTTCAAACGACACTTGAACTACCTGAGGGGTGGGCTTCCCGAAGAATCCCATATTAACGGTGTAGCATTTCTTCATTTACGCCTCCTTTCCGCCCGCTGTCAGCGGACTTTTATTTGATTTTGTGTAATTTTATTCCACTATTTTGCGAAAAAAATTGCGTCTTTTTCACGCAGAGACAGATGCAGCAAGCTGGAGAGCAAGTCCACTTCGCTCACCTTGAACTCGTTGTCGTTGTCGATCTTAAGCTGCAAAGTGTAAGGACTGATGCCAAGTTTTTGAGCTACATACTTGTATTTCAACCCGGCAGCCTCAATGCGGCGGCGCAATTCTTTTGTGTCTGTCATAGAATCACCTCACTTTCTTGTGGAATTTTATTCCACAACTCTACTATACCATGGTGTGGAACAAAAGTCAACTAATTTTTAAGAATCTTTCAATTTTACTTGAATGTGCTTCCACTCTATGCTATTATAAAATCGAAAGTGGGTGATCTCATGTCAGAAATATACGATAGGATCAAAGCCCGACGTCAGGAGCTGGGCCTTACGGTGGAAGAACTGGCGAATCGCATGGGGTATAAGGATAAATCTTCCATCAGCAAAATTGAAAACGGCAAAACAGATATTCCGCAATCAAAAGTAAAGGCCTTTGCAAGGGCATTGGACACCACGACCGCTTACTTGATCGGGATTGACGAGGAAAAAGAAGTCTCAACACCTGTTCCTCCAGGTTTTCAGCCGCTTCCTCACATGGTCCAGAAACCTTTGGTTGGTCGTATTGCTTGTGGGGAACCCATCACCGCCGAGCAGAATATTGAGCGCTATGTGGATGTGCCCGAAGGGGTTTCTTGTGATTTCTGCCTGGAGTGTGAAGGGGACAGCATGATTGATGCCGGCATCCATAGCGGCGACATGGTGTATATCCGCATCCAGCCCGAGGTGGAAAATGGAGAGATCGCCGCGGTGCGCATCGGCGACGAAGCCACCCTGAAAAAGGTCTACTACGACGGCGAAAGCCTGATCCTGATGCCCTGCAATGCCTCCTATCTGCCCAAGACCTACAGCGGCCCCGCGCTGGAAGATATAAAAATAGAGGGCAAGGCCGTCGGCTTTACCCATTGGTTTTAAGGAGGCTTGCAAATGGCGAGACGACGCATATCAGCCTACGATCAAGAAGCGAGACGCCTGAAAAAATTTGAAAAAGGCTTTTTCGGTTTGATGTGGGCTATGTTTATGGCTGTGATCGCAGGCATTGGCCTCTTAATGGTCAAATCAGTCCGTGCAATCGCTGGGCTATTTTCCCATCCTGGAAAGAACAATTCCGCTGGCGAGGAACCCACATCGCCCTCTTTGGAATTTTTTGAAGCTGCTGTTCCTTCCGATGACTTTTATCAACCAAATCCCATGTGGGCGCTCGTTAACGTATCTGTGACGAATCGAAAAGAAGCAATGGTCCTTGCGCCGCAGATGCTCAAGCAGGCGAAAGAAACGGCCGATATCTTAAACAGTACCACCAATCCTGAAACGTTTTTCCAGCGCTATGACTTCTTGATGGGCCGTCTTGAAATCTTAAAAGAGTGTGGACAATACGGAGTCACTTTCACCGGGGAAGATCCCTCCGCTACCCTTGCGCAGCTGTCTCATAAAAGTTTTCGCAACAAAAGCAGCTGCCACATGATCGACCGCTGCTTTGATAAGGCCAATGAGAAAATCGCATCCCTGAAAACAGCCAAGGGCAAACAGAATGCAGCTGAGCGTTTCAATGAAAGTTTTGAGCCCTACAGGCCCTACATGAGCGAAGAGATGATTCAGCATCAAACACACAAATACAACGAGTTGCTGGCTGTTGTGAGGGGAGCTCTTGCGTCAGAGGGAAAGGAATCCGAAGCAAAAATGCCGCAGGTTCCCAATCTGGAACATGACCCATATCTTGAAAGATGGAATCAGCGAAAACCCCCGCAGCTGGTGAACTTGGAGATGCCAGAGATTCCATTTACTTCCCGCTTTGATTTTTCCCATGTAAGAGGATTCAATTTCGGAATGGAGGATAACCGGATTCCCATTCTCATTGATGGCGATAATCGCAAAATAGCGTCAGAAGATATTCTTTCTTTGAATTCTGTTATTCGGCAGGCGCATGATAGGGATGCATCCATTCCGGTTTTTGCCTTTTCGAAAGATAAAATTCGATTTGAATCAAAAGATCTTGCTGGTGACGATTACACCACACTTACCATACTTCCTTTGACCAAAACTGGAAAGCTGCCCAAGTATCCTTTGCGGATGGACGTAAGGACTTTATCCAATGATGAAGCCTGGGACATGAAAGCACAGGATGGCCCTGGCGGCGATGAAATTTGGGGAGAAATTTATTATTTACAATCCGGCGATATTGGAAAAGCCCGCATTGTCTGTTGGAGACATATTAGGACCAAAAAGAATACGGTATCTGAAAATTATATTTTTAATATTAAAAGAAACAAGGATGGCCTTTATCTTGCTGAATAGCTGATAAAACAAAAAATCCCGCCCACCTGTTGGCGCAGGTAGACGGGACAAGCAACCGGCTCCCCTCAGAGAGGATCATCGCACAGTCGTGGAACACTGTGATTATACCTCTTTTGGGTGGGGTCTGTCAAACCATACCCAAAAGGAGGTATCTCTATGGCAAAAAAGAAGAAGGGACAGCGGGCGGATGGCCTGATCGAGATCGCCCGCAAGATGCCGGACGGCAAGGTGCGGCACTTCTACGGCCACAGCCGCGTCGAGGCGGAAGGGAAGTACCGGGAGGCGCTGCAGGATCTTGCCCGTGTCCAGGAGCAGGCAGCCGCCGGGCTGATGTTTGAAGAAGTGGCCGCAGCCTGGTGGGAACAGGCCCAGCCCACTTTGAAGCCCGGCAGTCTGCGCAGTTACAAGGCGTGTTATCGAGTAGCGCTGGAGCACTTTTCCGGGCGCAGGATGCGGGAGATCAAACCCCAGGACATATCCTACTATCTCAAAAAGCTCAAGGCGCAGGGTCTTGCCCAGGGCACCATGCGCAACCGGCATAGCCTGGTGACCATGATTTTTGCATATTGGTGTACCGATATGGGCGGGGATGCAAACCCTTCTCTACTGGTGCGTAACCTGAAAGGAAATAAGACTGAGCGAACCCCGCCGGATGACGCTGCGATCCAGACTATCCTGCAGCACCAGGAGGGGAAGATGGGGCTGCTGGCTGTCATGGCCATGTACACGGGGCTGCGGCTGGGGGAGATCATGGCCCTTACCTGGGCCGACGTTGATCTGGAAAGCCGGGTGTTGTCGGTGACGAAGTCGGTGGCATGGGTGAACAACCGTCCCGTAGTATCGACGCCCAAAACGAAGAACTCTGTCCGGCAGGTGCCTATCCTCGAACCGCTGGCTAGACGCCTGGCGACCGAGGGAAAGCACCCGGCGGGGGAGTACCTTATCAGCGGCACCCGTGAGCCCCTGACCGCCAGCCAGCACAGCAAACGGTGGCTTGCCTACTGCAAAGAACTGGGGCTTGCCCACGATGTGGGGGAGTACAAGCCCTATCACGGCAGGCGGCAGGCCCATTTGACCGTGGACGTCACCGCCCACCAGCTGCGCCACTACTGCGCCACGTTGCTGGACCGCGCCGACGTGCCCATGAAAGCCCGCCAGCTCTGGCTGGGCCATGCGGACATTCATACCACCATGCAGATTTACACCCACAGTTACACCGACGAGATGCAGCAGGCAAAAGACCTGATGGACAAACTCGTATAATTATCGTACTTGTGCATAAACAACGTGTTTGCGATATATTTAAAGTGTTCGAGTCTCGCCACTCCGACCATCGAAGAGACCGTTGACAAAAGTTGACGGTCTCTTTCTATTGTATATATGCCGGTTTAAAGAAACGCTCTTAAAAGGAAAGCCTATCATTGCACTTACAAGTTAAGTAAAATGGAGTGACAAGGATAAAGGAGATATGCCATGGATAAAGCAATAGAGTTAATTGTGTTTTGGATACAAAAAAACCTTAAAAATCCAAAACTATATGCTTTGTTTGCGGCCTTACTAATTATCGTAGCTATTGTTTTTCCATATATAGATGCGAATTTTTTCTTCTATAATAGAATTGAAAAAAGAGTGAGCATTTTGCAAAGCCTTTCTGAGATCGATATGGATAAAGTATCCCAATATCCAGCGTTGCAGGAAGAATATGATGCAATCATTTCAGAAATTGAGAAACAGCGAGAGTTGTCAATTTCCAATGCAATCTCTTCGGAGCAAACCGCAAACAATATCCCATTGTTTAAATTCCTGTCTGGTGGAGCATTGGCATGGATTATTGCATTATGTGTGCCGGCTATGAATACATTTAAGGACAATAAAACAAAGGTATTAGCATTCTTATTACTTATATTATTCGGTGGAATTCTAGGTGGGATTGGCTATATTATACCAATTATCCTCAATCCATGGATTAACTATATCGGTTATCCTGTTTTACAGTTGATTGCACTAATTGCTTTGGCTATTAAGCCCAAGCAAGGATAAAAACCTCATTCTTGCTGCGCTAAAACCATTGATATGACTGGATTTTTCCAAGTCCTATAATTACACTCCGACCACAAGCCTCTGAAATCGCTTGATTTCAGGGGCTTTTTTGTGTGTGGAGCGCATCCGGATGCGGGAATCTTCCGGGAATCCCGCGCGGTTTTTGCTTTGGCTGCATAACCCCCGCCCGTCCGGCCCAAGCTGGGAGGAGAAAGGGAGGGAGTTTTTCATGCGCATACCAAAGCATATCGGGATCATCCCGGACGGCAACCGCCGCTGGGCCCAGGGGGCGGGGATGCCCAAACAGGACGGCTACACCCACGGTCTGGCGCCGGGGGTGGAGGTGCTGCATCTGGCCCGGCAGGCCGGGGTGGAGGAGATTACCTATTACGGCTTCACCACCGACAATTGCCGCCGCCCGGCGGAACAGGTGGCGGCCTTTTCCAGGGCCTGCGTGGAGGCGGTGGAACGGATTGCCGCCGAGCCGGTGTCCCTGCTGGTGGCAGGGGACGACCGGGCTGCGGCCTTTCCCGAGCCGCTGCGGCAGTACCGCACCCGCACCGACCTGAACGGCGGGGGCATCCGGGTGAACTTTCTGGTGAACTACGGCTGGGAGTGGGATCTGGCCGACCTGGACCGGCCCGGGTCCAGCCGCCGGAAAATCACCGAAAGCCTCCGCAGCCGGGATATCTCCCGGGTGGATCTGGTGATCCGCTGGGGCGGCATGCGGCGTCTGTCGGGATTTTTGCCGGTGCAGGCGGTGTATGCGGACTTTTATGTGGTGGACCGGCTGTGGCCCGACTTCCGGCCCGAGGACTTCGCCGCCGCGCTGGCGTGGTATCAGAAGCAGGATGTGACCAGAGGCGGGTGAAGCGGGGGGAGGCCCCGCTCACCGGACGCGGCCCGGCGCAAAGGAAAAACACCAAAAAACCGCCGTGCCCGGCCGTGAACTGCACCCCATTTGTTAGACAGTATGGTATACTGGATAACAAGTGGGGTGTTTTATTATGCCAAAAGGAATACCGAACAAACGCTACACGCCGGAATTTAAGCAACTGGTAGTA
>NZ_NFHK01000021.1:0-46314 GCF_002161315.1 Faecalibacterium sp. An77 | reverse complement strand
ACTTGTTGTTCCTGCTGCAGGAGCTGCCCAAACTGGGCGGAAATCCTACCGAGGAACAACTGGTTCCGCTGCTCCCCTGGGCCGAAAACCTTCCCGAGTATTGCAAACTCAAATAATTTCAACCGATTTGAGCTCCTCATGGGAGCTCTTTTGTTTATCCCTCACGGGGGATTATGGAGCGCTTACAAAACAGCTCGCAACGCGAGCTGTCTGCACAGAGAACTTCCTGCAAAAATTCTAGGAGGTCTGCTGTAAAAACGGCCTGATTTTTTGTGGAAAACTTTTCCTCACAAAACGCACCGTTCTATGCTCTTGTTTGCTTTGGGCTGGTCAATGGAAAGGCCTTCGATTAGCCACCGGAATTCCTGCCAACTCAGACTCCGCATCTCGGCACAGCTGCGGGGCCATTGAAATCCTCCGCCATTCTCCATTCGCTTATACAGCAGAACAAATCCGTCTCCCTCCCACAACAGGGCCTTGATTCGATCCCGCCGTTTGCCGCAAAACAAAAACAGGCTATTGGAAAACGGGTCCAGCTCAAACTGCTGCTGTACGATCTGCGCCAATCCGTCTATTCCGCGCCGCAGGTCGGTGTACCCACAAGCCAGATAGATATGATCTACCCGGCTGATGTCACCCAGCATGTCGGATTCCTCGAACGACTGCGCTGATCTGTTCTGCGCTTGCGCCTGCTGGAAGCTCTACCAGGATATCCTGGATATGTAAGAGGATTCGATCTGAAGTTGCAGGACCACATATATTCTGCGGTACTTCCAGCTCCTGAAATTGAATTTCAGCCTTCTCTTCGGCCAGCAGACTATCTCTCATTTTCCGCTGCCACTTGTAAAAGCTGGACACAGGAACGCCATGTTCTGCACACCAGACTTTGATGGGCTGGCCGCTCTGTTTTGCAGCGGCGATGGTTTGAATCCATTGTTCTTCCCGAACTGCCATTGCTCTCTTTTCCATGTTTGCCTCCTCTGTGGGGTTTCTCACCGAGGCCGTGTATTTTTGAGAGTGGTCTCAAAAATACACGCCCACTACATGGAACGATTTTCTCACTGGGAGACCGGGTTTGGCAAGTACGCTGTTTCGTGGGGCGCTTACGGTCATACCGCTGCGTTGCCTTATCTTGCAAACATATAAAAACATTTTATGATACCGTTTTTCTTAAAAAAAGTCAATGTCCAACAACGCCGATGTGCCTGTCCAATTTGAGCGACGCGGCTGTCCATTGAAGTCCGATGCCACTGTCTAATGAGTTGCGGCCAAGGTGTCTTTTCTGAAGGTTATACGCATAAGTCATTTACACAAAGCCAATTATCTTTTTTTAATAGTCCAAACTAATTTATAGATACTAGCAATCGCAATTAGTACTTTACACACCAAAGGATCAACCTTTTTGATTAAAGCATCCTTACCCAATAGTATTGCTTTATCATTCACAATACAATTATACGTCAGTGCGAGAGGCTTTCGAATAGCGGTTTTCAGTCGATAGTGCAAATACCAATTATAAAACCCATTTAGATAAATACAGTCCGAAACAATTCTGCTATCTATATTATAGTCATGAGACTTCATCTGCTTTGTAACACTATCCTCATGAACTTCGTAGATTCTCAAGCATTTCTGCAGAAATAACTTCTTAGGGTATTTCTTTGCTATTCTAAACCAAACTGTTGATTCAGACAAAAAATGCCCCTTAACTTCAACATTTTTAAATTTTTGCATTATATCAGTTCGAATCACTCCCCATTTTTCCCCGTCAACCCTAAATTTGAAATGCATTTCAAGATCATTAGAAACCATTCGATCCTTTGGGTACGGTGTTCCAATCATATCACCCTGCTGATCCATGCAATGGACACCAACTCCAGAATAATCAATGCGTTCATTTTCCGATATGGAAACCCACGCATTCCAGAATATTTCCAGTGCCTCTGGTATAATATAATCATCCGAATCAAGTGGTACAAATAATTCACCTTTGGCAATATCTACAGCGCGATTTTGAGCAACATGCTTCCCGCTGTTATGTTCTAGACGCAAATATGTAATTGGAATATCTGTTTGTTCTATTATATCCTTTATGACCTCATCGGAATTATCGGTACTTCCATCGTTTACTATGACCCATTCAAAGTCTTTAAGCGTTTGCTGTTGTAATGCGTTAAAACATCTACTTAGTATCGTCCCCCGATTAAAAACAGGTGTAAAGACAGTAAATTTATACTGGTACATAAATAATATCCTCCACCAATGGATTTTTCTGACACAGATAATACTGGTATATTTTTTTGAATCCTTTCAAATTCCTTATGGTCGTGTCTTCACATCAATTCAGGCTGCCTTACAGTTGCCTTAAAACACCCAACAAAACCTAAAAGCGATCAAAGCAGCGGCAAGGGTGAAAAAGGCCAAATGGATATCAGCTCTGCGTTCATAACGGACAAGCAGACGCCTGTATCGATGAAGCCAGGCAAAAGTCTGCTCGACAACCCAACGGTGTTTTCCAAAATGAGTAGCGCTGTCCACTCCTCATCTGGCAATTTGGTGTTTTATGCGCTGTACTGTGCACGCCTGCCTGCAAAAATCATATCCTTTATCAGCGTGAAATTTCTGAGGGCGACAAGTAGGTCTCCCATGCAAATTTTGCAGGATGTCATGGTGAAGGTTTTCCTAAACACCAGCTTCCTGCCAATCCCGAAGTCTGCGCCAGCAGGTCTCCCCACGGTATCCCCGTCTTGAGAACAAAGATGATCTGGTCAAAGCTGCCCGGTCCGGTATACGTGAACGGCCTCCTTTGGGGGTAAGCTCATGTTTTGGCAAGAGTGGTTCAACCTGACTCCACATTTCGTCGCTTACTAGCTTCTTGGGCATTTGTTTCACCCCCCGCTAATATTTTACAGCATATTCCTCCATTTGTCAGGTTTTGTTAGGTGCTCTTAAACTATCAAGGTAGTGTCAATAGTTGAACCTTATCGGTCTTCTAAGCGAGAGCATATATTTTTGAGAGTGGTCTCAAAAATAAACTTCTACTACATAGAATCATTCTCTCACTGGGAGGCTGGACTTGACAAGTACACTATTTTGTGAGGCGCTTACCGTGAGTTTCTTATCGTTCGATCGCCGTAATATCACCGTAATAACGAATATAACGGCTTTATCTTATTCCTGTATACGAATATACAGGCTCCCAAAGACAGAGTCAAAACCAATGCCCCTATAATAAATGGATTTTGCTCTATATCAAGATAAAAGCATGCAATTTGAAAAATAGAAATTAGAGGCCGATGTGTATAGTATATTCCTACACTCAGATTGCGGTATAGTGATGAATCAAGTTTATTTTTCTGAACCAAGGTCTGCGCTTTCAGAGCAATCAACAACAATATACTGGCTAAAAATGGCTGCATCACGTACTGCGATTCATCATCCACATACGAGAAATTTTGAACAGTCATAATTTCCAACGCATATACCCCATATATAACAACCGCAATCAGAATCAAAACCTTCAGTCTAAATTTTTCTCCATACCTGCACCATAACAAATATACACCTATTCCAATGAGCAAATATGGAAATCCCACAAAAACACCGTTTCGTCCTGAAATGAAGTATCTGCGGTAAAGACGAACGACATCTGCCAAGCATGTATTTTCTACAAGGAAATAGTATCTGTTTGTAATAAGCCCAATAATATAGCAAATCATAGCAATTGATATGACTAAACTCCGCTTTGCCTTGATCCGGTAGAAAAACAAAAGAATACATGCACCAACAATGCAAGCCTGCATGAACCATAATGCACCATACGGGTAGAACAATATGTGCAGTACTATATCTCTAATCACTTGCTTCAAAGAGGCATTCGAAATTGCCATCTGTTTATATACTTCAAGAACTATATTCCCAAAATAAAAGCGGCATAAGCAGGCGTTTTATATACCCACCGATAGCATGCTCTACCCCTTTTAAGGCCATAGAATTGGACAGAAAAAAGCCCGTTGTCACAAAAAAGAACGGTACCGCTACACAGAAAATTGCTTTTCGAACATAGTAATATCCCCCGCCAAATAAGACCGACAGCATTTCCGTGTGATGTAACACAATACATACTGCAAAGGCCAATTTCATATAGTCAACTATATTGTATACTCTATTCTGATGAATCAACTGCTTGCCCTTTCTGATAATATATTTTTATATTCCTGTTCAATGCATTCTGCGGTTTTTTCAATGCAGAAATTGCTCTTTGCATATTCAAATGCCTGCTGACGAATCCTGTCCAGGTCGAACTCGCCATCCCATATCTTTTTTATAAGTTCCGCTGCACTATCTATATTAGCCTCTTCATAAAGAAAACCTGTGCTACCATGCCGGATAATCTCCTTTGTTCCTCCGCAATTATTTCCAACAACGACTGCGCCGCCAAGCATTGCTTCTACTGTCACCAGTCCAAATGCCTCTAGCCTTGACAACATCAGAAAAATATCTGTTTGCTGGAACAGCTTATTCACATCGGTAACAAAGCCCAAAAACACAAAAGAATCCTCTACTCCGCATTCCTGAATAATGCGTTTATACTCACCTTTTCGGCTGCAATTTCCTGCTACAGACACCTGAACAGGGATTCCATACCGTTTCTTCAGAACACCAGTAATCTTAATCAAATCCGAAAAACCCTTGCCCTCATTTGTCCCACCGAGAAACAGCAACCGCATCGTATCCCCGATTTGCTTTTTCGAATTGATCCAATGACACTGTGGAATAATAATGCCGTCATATATTTTACACCAATTATCCCGAACAAACCGACTCTGATATTTGGCTTTGATGGCATCTGAAATGCAGATTATTCGATCACTCTTTGCAAACCATTTCTGGATATATCTCTCTGAAAAAACAATGGTTCTGGAGTAATCCTCTTCCAAAAATTCTCTTAGATGCCATACATGAGCAATTCCGGCAATTGATGCTGCTTTACAGCCAACAACTGTCAAAGAATCATTCGTGTGGATAATCTCAATCCCATTTTCCTTTGCATAGGATGCAATTTCATTGGCTTTATTCCGATTGTTGGCATATATTCTTATCTCCTCCCATATTCTGCTGATTGGATTCTTTTTTTGGGGGATAGTCGTAATCCACCGCCTATAGCCGAAGATCTGATACTGTATACCTGCCGCTTTTAGTCTTTCTTCAAAGGCCCCCGACTTCGGCAGAGCCACATAAACATTGTAGCCTCTTTTTTTTAGCTCTGATGCGAGCCAAAGCAACTCATTATTTGCTCCACCGTTTTGACTATAGTGGGTTACAAATAGCACCTTCATTTACTTAACCCCTTTTTTTGATGATCTTTTTGGATAAATTAAAAACCAGATTAAACAGGTATTTCCTTTCCTCGCTCTTCCAAAATAGAATAATAAAAACCAACTGAGTGGCCAAAAACACAAGAACACCGCAGAGAATCCAACTGATAAAAGATCCAATGATGCCAGCAACGATTGTTCTGGCTACAGTACATATAGCTATGGTAAGTAGGGCAAAGCTGATAAACTGCGTCCAATAGGAAGCCATTGATCTCATAAATATATATTTAAATAAGAGATACGGTTCTCTCCATGTCACGGTCAACAAGCAGCTAACAATCGTTCCAATGAACACGCCGGCAATCCCCCAATACTGGACTGCAATAATAGATGTTACAAGGTTCAAGCCTGCTTCAATATAAGGCCGAATGACATCCTTGACAAACAAACCGCTTGCGCTCGTAAAAGACATATTTGTCTGACGCGACAGTTCCAAATAGAACTGCATACACAGCAGTATTACTGTAAACTCATCTAAAAGCATTTTCCGCCCAATCCATAAGGTGATAAATGGGTCAACTAATGTATACAGACAAATTGTAATGGACGCAACAATCCACAGATTAACAAAATTCAAATTCTTGTAGACCCTATATTGACCTTCTTTATCCATGCTAACGTTGACATTTCCTAGGCTTGCAGTTGTATTGGAAAGCATCTGGCTAATTAAAGTCTGTAAATTGTTGATAATCAGGGAATAGTTTGAATACAGGCCAACCGCCATCAGTCCCTCAAATTGGGAAAGAATGATGGCATCTGTACTGCGCAAAACCACAGACCCGACTTTATGACTCAGGCAAGCTGTAGTATCCTTCATTATATCTTTGGTTTCCGCGGTGGTAATTTTCTCTGTTACCGCAAATACAGCTTTGTATTTTCTGACAGCATACAGACTAATTAAATAGTTGCCACCCACATTCGTGATAATATTGGCAACCAATGTCAAAATATAATCATGTGTAATAGCCAGTGTTACAATCTGGATTGTGTACCGTATAATGGTAATCACCGTCTGAGCTCCAGTTACAATGTATTTTCTTTGGTCTGCCACCAGAAGTGTTTGACGATAGGCAAACATATAAGATGATGCAGTTTGAAATAGATAGAGAAAGAATGCAACATAGATATTTACATCCGCCGGAATTTCCGAAGAATCCTTAATCAGGATTTTAATGAACGGTAGCATAGACAAACCAACACCCATGATCACACAGAAGATGATCCGATAGACATGCTTGAAAAAATTCATTAGTTTTCCAACTTGAACATAATCATCTTCTTGAATCGGCCGGTAGAAACGAAAAACGATTGCATTTGTAATTCCTAAGTCAGCCATTCCAAGCAGATTGAGCAACTGCGTAAAAAGTCCATTAATACCCAAATACTCAACTGTCAGAAAGTGCAAGAAGATACTTCTATACGTGAAGCCCAGAAGCAAATTTACAACAGAATAAATTTCTCCTGTCACTGTAGATTTCAGCACATTTTGCGTGCGCTCCGATTTATTAAACATACTGTTTATCTCCTTTTTCATGCGATCCAGATTCAAATCATTTAGCTTGCAGACTATTTGAACTTAACATCAGTGGTCTCATGAAACAATCTCTTTTCTATCCATTCCCTGCTTTGGTTGCTTTATTGTAGCTTTTAGCATATACTGCGTTATTTGTTCATCTGTACAGAAACTTTGTTTTTATCTTCACAACTTTTGACATTATTTTATTCTTTTTTAGCCAAATTTTCCCCTTAATTCGAATGGAAACCGCATCTGCAGTGACAACCCTTCCGGCAAAAGCATTAAAGAGCCCCTCGAGCTGTTCCTGTTCCATAGAAAAGAGCACCGGAAAGTCAAAGGGATTTAAGGTCTTGCCATGGCGTGCAGAATCCACCGCAATAGTGCGAACGTTATCAAGCGGTTCAACGTAGCTCGCTTGCTCACAATCATGATCAACGCCATGAGAATAAATGTAATACACAGGAATCTGAGTATTTTTCTGAATCATACGGTAATTCTCATAAAACTTTTCCTTTCCATATTTAACCAGCAATGGATTAGTAGCGGTATGTCCATTATGATGGGACAGTGAAAACTGTCCGCAGATGCTAAAGATTCTTTTTGCATGCAAAGCGCATCCACAAATCACCGCCATATACCCACCTGCTGAATTACCGATGGTCACAATCTCATCATAACCCTCAGTTTCCCTTTTCAACCATTCTATTAGCTTTTCTATATTATCTATCCGGAAATTGATTCCTTTCGCATACCAGGACAGGAAAATATCCCTGATAAAAATTTCTTTCGCAACTTTTCTTCTAGCTCGCAACCTCATCCATTCATAACGATCTGCTTCCTGCACATTTTTCTGAAAACTGATCAGATTATTAGCTGTATAGAGGCCATTTCCAGAAAAATAAATATAACATGCTCTGCCTCTATTCTTTCGAATGACAGAGTTATTTAGAATAATAAAATTTTCCTTTTGGTATTGTTCTTACATTATCGGATCATTCTCATTATAAGTACAAAACATTCGTTTCATCTCCCAATTACATTATCTAGGTAAATCCAATTTTGGTGCTGCGGCATTCTAAATCGCCTATTATCCTGCACCTTCAAATACTTTGGACAGATAACAATCCCACTACGTTTCTTGAGCATAGCTGCCCAATAACTAAAGGAGCTATTTGCCATAATGGCATGCTTGCATTGGGTCATAAGTTGCATATCAAAGTCACAATCCTCAGCAGTATGTGTAACAACTACTTTATTCTCGACCCATGCAAAATGATCACAAACGTACGATATATCATCCGAAAAGAATACAAAAAGTGGGTTTTGTACATTTTTCTCAATAATTTCTTTTGCCTGACGATAATATTCCTCATCGCATACCACAAAAGAACTTCCCACATAGTCTCCACGGCGGACATGAACAAATACCGACTCTGTCGAGCCGATCCTTTGGCTCAGCGCCCTATCAACTTTGTTCATCTCCCTCTTAAACGGAAAATACTCCAGCATGTTCCTTTCCAGTGCTTTATAATACTCTGGATTCTGCCAGTAGCCGTTAAGATACCACTTACCTGGCAGCAGATCAAAAATCTCTGGTCGGAAAATATTGAACCCGCCATCTTGGATATTCCACTTTTTCAGATACTTTCTCTGTCTCATCGCCAGCTTATATCGAATTCCGTTGATCGATTTTCTGAGTAGATTTTTTTCCATGTCAACCCTGCTCAGTTCCACCGGGATATAGCGTAGCTGATTGACCTGCGTAATATCTGCCTTCTCTAACTCGATATCAAAATATTTTTCCAATGAATACCCCGTGTGGGCATGAACATATATATAATCCGAAATGTCAATTTTAATTATTTCATCCGGGTATCTCTCTTTCAATGCACAAACCAGCATGTATTGAAACATCTGGTTTCCTAACCCCCCTGAAATTCGAACAATTATCATGCTATTTTCATCCTTTATTTCTATTGCATTTTATTTTGTATAGCGCCATATATAGTCTCGGTGAGATGCAGTAAAGCTTTTGAGAAGTTGTCATTTTCATCTTCCAATGGAATTTTCCTGCTTTCTTTACCATTTTCCTGAAACCATTGACAAGGCGGTCTTTATCTTCCGCCGCAGCATCTAGCTTACAAGCCAGTCGCGATTCATTGAAGTAGTACCGGAATGCATATCTCCAAAAGGCATCATACGCTTCCATACAATTTTTTGAACTCAAATATTCTAAAATACTTGAAAATTCCTCTATGAATCCCAGACGAGCAGTTTTGAATGTTTTGGTATTTGTTGATCCTTGACGGTTCACTCTATACTTATAGAGTTCTTCATTGATATAGCAAATCTTATTATTGCCCTGCATTACGAGATTTTGAAAATGAATATCTTGATGAATCTGACGGGGGATAAACTGTATTCCCTTTAACGCTTCGGCTCGATAGAGCTTATTCCACACCATAAATCGAAAGATATCAATATATTGAAAAAAACAGACACTCTCCAGGACCTTTCCGTCGATTTCCCTATTTAGGGCATTGGCTGTCTGATGATAGTCGATCCTATCCTCGCTAAACTGATGAAAACCACAAATTGCGACATCAGCGTTAGAAGCTGTAATGGCTGAGTGCATTTTTTGGTACATATCCAATTCCAACGCATCATCACTGTCAACAAATGCAATATACTCGCCTTTTGCAACAGACATCCCTACATTGCGTGCTACTGAAAGACTTTTGTTCTCCTGATGAATTACTCTGATTCTCTTATCCTTATTTGCATACATATCGCAAATCAAATCCGATCCATCCGTTGATCCGTCATCCACTAGGATAATTTCTAGATTCTGATAGGATTGATTAAGGATTGAATCCAAACACTCTACCAAATAGTCTTTTACATTATAAACAGGTACAATCACCGAAATCATATTCTTTTCCCTTAATCCTTCAGATTCTTGATAAACACTGCCGGCGAACCGGCCCAAATTTCATTCGCAGGAATATTCTTTGTCACAATACTCCCAGCTCCAATAACCGCATTCTCTCCAATTGTAACGCCTTTGAGCACCATAGTTCCACCACCAATGAAAGCATTCGAACAAATATGCACCGCAGACTTTTTTGTGAACTCATTATTTCCATATTTTCTGTACTTCGGTTCAATCGGATGAAAATCAGTATCCCATATTTTACATCCCGATCCAATCATCACATAATCATCGATTCTTACGGAAGTAGTGCATACAATCGCCGTATTTGAGATTGCACAATGGCTGCCTATACTCAGATAGCCTTGTGAGGAAACTTTCAAGGAGGTGCAGTTTCCTAGACCGATGGGATTTGCCCAATATGCAGAGTTAATACGGTTACAAGATCCAATCCTAATTTTGCCCTCATTGTAAACGCATATCTTTCCGCGAACGATGTTTTCAGATCCAAACTCTATGCCGTGCATCCACATTTGGAGACGGGCACATAAAGAGGTAAGTAAACCTACCGAATTTATAACTCTTCGTTTTATTTTTTCATAGCCGTTCATAGTGCCTCCTCGATGCTTTGACAAGATAGATCTGGTGAGTTATAACCCAACAAAGCAATCAAAAAAAACACAGAATAATACATTGTAGATTCTGACAATGTCGTTATTACCCATATCATAAAATAAATAGCCATCATCTCTCTACTTGTTGATATTCTTTTAACTCCGTTGTACAAATAGACTATCGTCATACATAACGGAATAACCCCAAAAACAGCCATCTCAGCCATCAATCCACCGCCCGATGATTGGATTCCCATAATGCTGTGATTGAGAATAAAGTTGCTATAAATCTGATAACCGCAGCCCAGCGGGTATCGGGGAATCAACTCCAATGCGGCAAATATCACGGATAGTCTGGCATTTCCTGTTCCGGCTGCCCCAAAATTCAGCGTTGCCTGTCCAAGGTCATTCACGGAAATGGTTTTTCTAAGAAAGAAATACCCAACAATACCACTATCTCCATTGATGTTATACTCTATAATCGCACAAGCAAGTATAATCGCAATCCCAAAACAGATTCTATTTTTTAACCGTCGGCTGTATCCATCGTTTGTCGCAACAAATGCAACAACAATTACCATAAAGGTAATATATCCGGTTGTAGACAATGTTGTCAGCAAAGCAACAACCATTATGATTAGACTGCGCTTCCAATTTTTTTCTTCAATTTTTAGCTGTGGTTTCATAGCCACCAGGACATACAAAGTGGTAAGCAACTGGATACACATCAATGTCGGTTCTGTGTAAATACCGTTGTTTCTCATCACTACATCTGTAGCGCCATTGACATTATACGTATAAAACGGATTAAAACAGAAAAAAACAGCCTCACTTGCAGCAGCTCTGTAAGGAAGCAACACGGTAAGTAAACCTCTGTTTGCATTTATTATAAACCAAAAAGGCAAACTTGCGCTTGCAAGAAAAACCGACAACCTTACATAATTTCTTGCACAGGTTTCACGGTTCACAATCACGGCCGCATAAGCAATTAAAATTCGTGCAGCGATTGTGATTATGATCTCGAGTCCTATACCGCCGGCAGTCATTCGAGTTACAATTGCTAAAGCACAAATCATCCCCGTATAGGCGCATATTCTACTGTGCGCTGCTTTGGCATGCCAAAGGATGATCAAAAAACTGATGAAAAAAAATATATATGGCCATCTGCTTCCGATCATCAAACGAATACCACTGCCATGAGAAACAAGCATCATATATAGAAGAATATATTGCAATATGTTACTTTTTTTTATTTTCAGCATTTTTATTCTCCTATTTTTTTGCTTGCTTCATTGCTGCTGAAATAGTATCGCACCAATTCACATATCCAAATTTTTCCCGGACACACCGCAATGCTCCCTCTCGCATGGCATTTCTTTCAGACTGATCCAAGTTTAGCGCTCTTTTGATCGCGCACTTGCATTGATCAGCCTGATATCCGTCAAAGATAATGCTGTCAACGCCATCTTCCAAGTAATACTCTGTATAATCGCCAACACGGGATACAACAGGTATTATGCCATAGCACATAGCTTCCGGTACTTTGCTTGGAAAATTAGCTAGTGTCATCTGTTTCACTTCTCGAGACAGCAACAAGAAATCCATCTCCTGATACAGATCTACCAATTCACGGTATTGCAACCAGGAATGAACTACAATTTCATTACTTATTACATCGTATTCTCCAGAGGAAAGCATTTTCCTTAATTCCTGCTCTTTGACACCACAGATATGGAATTCTGCTTTCTGTCTCTCGTCATCATCTAACCCTGCGATCGCTTTCAGCATTTCTCCAAGAGAATCCTTAATCTTTCCGTTTGCAGGATAGATAAATCGAAATTTTTCTGGGTTCTCTCTTTTCTTCGATTTACACTCATTGGGATCCGCCATAATGGGCAGAACCTGTATTTCTGGACCTTTGTTTTCATAATACTTTGCAATATATGTGCTGATCGGAAACAGTAAATCGAATTGGGGAAATTCCCTGTCAATCACCTCAAGGTATTTCTCGTATACATTATTCTTTCGGGATTCTGCAAAATCCTCTTTTGCATATAATTCAACGATACATGCAATGGAGATATTATCTCGCTTTTTTGCAGTTATTCTGACAAATCTAGTAATATGCTTCAACGTTGAATAGCACACAAAAACATCTTCGCGATTTGAAGGATACTGATTAATAATTCTTTTCAAGTACCACTTCATAAGGTAATTGTATTGTATATAATGCAAAAGCTTATTGCTACTAAATCTAACCTCTTCCAACTTGAAATGTTTCCACCATTTTCCCTGATCATACTCTAATTCCTTATGATTTAAATTCGATACAATGACAACCTCATATCCCAACGCACGAAACGCCTCACCCAAATACTGTACATAATTTGCAGATGCAGATCCCCTGGGAAAGTTGAAGTACCCAAAAATAAATGCTCTTTTCACTCCTTTTCCTCCCCTCGATCAAATTCACGGCTCAGTATCCGGTGGATTTTCTCAGCCTGTTCCACTTCGCAGATCGTTATTTTGCGATACAGCTTGCTCTTATTTGTGAGGATATTGTCCATTTTGCTTTCAGGAAACTCGTCAAAAACATCAATCATGAATTCATCCAGATCACAGTCCTTCAACGTAGCTGCAATTTTTAGATGATTTTTCACATCTATTAATGCAACGGGCAACGAACCATATTTATATCCGCTCAAAAGGGAATGCATTCGGTTACTCAGATGATATCCGCAATGGCTATAATACTTTCTTAAGTCTCCCAACTTCATCTGCGTATCCACGAATTCCACATCGAATTCATCCTTCAGTCGTTGATAAATGTATTGCGAAAATTCTTCATCTTCGCTCACTTGATAGGCAACCAGTACATGCACCTTCTTGTTTTTTTCTTTCTCCAGCCTTTCTAAAAAAGTCTTGCATTTCTTGATAAGCGCATCTATATATTTCTGCTCTTTGATGTTAAGTGTTGAGCCCTTCATGTTGATCATTACAACATCTGACGCATTTTCTTGCCGTTCCGTTCCTTCTTCATAGATCCACGACATATCTGGGCAAAGCTGGACCTTGCTGATGCCCATACTCCGACATCTCTGCAGCGACTGTGTATCTCGAACAAAATAGCTGTTGACAAACAGTCCTCTTAATGCCTCCGACCACTGCATCGCCTTCGTCATAACTCCAAAAGAGCGACCAATTCTTACATTTTTCACACCTAGCAGCGAATACACAGGCAGAACGCAAGCAGACAACACATTTCTCATGACCTTCTTAACTCCGCCACCGTAGATGTCTCCAAGGCCAGAAACAATATAAGTGTTATCCTGCCTGTGGAGAAGGGCATGGCCTATAATTTTCAGGGCAAACTGCCTGCTATTTTTACAGATAATCTGCTCATCCTTCCGAATTTCTAGCTCTTCCAGAAATTCTACCGGAATGTATGCGCTGCAGTTAGCAAATACTCTCCCGTACTTCCGAAGCTCGGAAATCAGAGCCTTGTTGATCAGTGCATCTCCGGTATTGTCATATTTTGTTTTTGTCTGATAAAAGAAGTAATTCACCGAACGCTTCTCCTTTTTATAAGGGAATTTCAATGTTGCTCTACTTACACAGGCTTGAGATTCACCCGTCCATTTCAGTCAGTGTAGGCACTCTTTTTCATTCGCGCTTTGCCAACTAGCTCCTGCATATATTTCTGAACACATACCGATACGCCCGCTGCCATCACCACGATAGCAAATGCGAGAATCAAGTGCACCGCATACACTGTTCGAGCATTAAGTTGAACCCATTTTTCAGAGAAAAGTCTCCAAATTCGGACAAACGTAGAATTCAGCAATAAAATAATCAGCGTATGCCGTCCCAAGAAGGCAAGCTTGCTAAGTAGTCCTCGAAGACATTCCACTTTATACAATAAGTACGAAAGCGCACAGAAGCTAATGCTTAACGCAATTGCGCAAAAATAGAACAAAAAATAATTACCATATGAAATACACCGGATGTTGACTGCTATGTTTTGGAATACGCAGATGCTACTGATATCAACCATCGCGATACTGACTGCGCAAGACCGAATCGGGTATTGATCCAAATACTTCACTACATTCAGCCTTTTCAGTCTCCAGCCCACTTCATAAAACACAACTGCGACCACTGCAGAGTCAAGCGACCAGGGTAATCTAACCGGAACAACGATAGGGATTAGATAGGCAACAACAGATGTCGTCAGCAACAGACCCAAAATATCGAGTGGCCTTAAGAATACCATAGAATAAGAGGCCGCAAAGGAACATACAGGTTAAGAACCACTGAACCACATCAAAGGTTATAATTTCTGCATTCACACCGAACATAGAGAATACCCCATTTCTGTCATGGGCCTCATTTCATCGTATCGCTTCAATACATACAGCCCAGCATTTCATGTGACAAACAGAGCAGCTCCAAACATCATATATCGGCATATGGAACGTATGAATCCATTTGTCAAAGCCCCTCCAGGTCCCCAGATGCGTAATGTTCATCAGATAAATCGCGAAGGACTTCGCAACATCGATTCGGTTCAGACTTTTATTTTCTACGTTTTATATTCCTCCTGTTTATAGAATGGCTAACCAGTCATCGCAGACCTTATCCACATCCACCTGCTTACGAATCTCTACCGACTTTCTCCGGAAGGCCTCTTGCAGCTCCGCATTGCCAAGGAGCCTTTCTAGCGCGGTTGCCATTTGTCCAACATCATTCACTGGAACTAAATAGCCGTTGACCCCGTCCTGAATAAATCGCCTTGTACCACCTATCGGGCAATCGGTTGCAATGGTCGGGACCCCCATCGCCAATGCTTCCAGCATGGTATTTGACACCCCTTCATAATCAGATGACAACACATATACCTCAGACTCCAGGAGATGCTGATAGATGTTCTCCGAGAATCCCATAAGCTTTACACAATCTTCTAAAGCATTCTTTCGGATATACTCTGTGACTTCCGAGGACAACTCACCCACTTCACCATAGATTTCGACGATATACTCCGGGAACCTCTCCTTGATTCGCTCGAAGGCTTTGATCAACAGCAAAAAATTCTTCTGCGGATTGACACGGCCTATTCCGATAATCACCTTTCTCTTTTTTTGACCTGGCTGAACCATTGGCACCTTCGCCAAATTCATAGGATTGTTAATCACAGCGCCTTTGCTCCGGACAGCTGCGGGAAAGTAGCACCTCGCATCCTCCGTCTGGAACACGCAGACATCTGCGAATCTAAATACAATATCCCTAAGCATGTGCTTATACTTGTTTTTAGGCGTAGTATATGGGTCATTTCTCTCAGACAGAATGTTCCTCATCCCCAAACCAGCGGAGGCAAGAATGCAATATGCACTAACATCAGGAAAGAAGCTGATAATTGATGCCCCCCTGTGAGCTTTGAAATAGGCCCTCAATCGCTTGATTTTTTCGGCTATTTTCAGAGCCTTTTTTCTGTTCTCAGAAACGATCTTATCCACTAAGACACGCTGATCCAATTCATAGGAGCTGGACTTCTTTGTTCCTGTAATGACAATCCGCACAACATGGCCTCTTTCAGCGAATGCGTTAGCCAGATTCACAAAGACCCTTTCTGCACCTCCACCTCCCAAGACACCTGTCACAATGATAATCTCTTTCATGGTGCTTCTTCCCCCATGACCTTCCTGTACTCCGCAACAAATACTCCGGCAAGGTGATCCCAAGTAAAGTGATCTGCAATGGTTTTGTGGGCTGCATCCTTGATCATTTGCATCCGATCGGTATCTTTCGATATCTCACTAATTCTCTCCGCCCATCTGTTCGCATTATCCATATCCAAGACGAAACCATTCTCTCCGTCCTGGATCAGGACACCCGCTCCGCCATTGTGCGTGGTCATCACCACACAGTGATAGTACATCGCTTCCAGCAGAACCATGCCAAAGATCTCGTATTCCGTTGTGAGGAGAAATACATCTGCAGCCTTGTAAATATCCGACAGAAATCGCTGCTCAATCCGCTCCTCCCAGCAAAGATTCTGTTCCAGCCGTAGGGTACGAATCTTTTTCTTGACCTCACCCATGTATTTCGCCTCTCCAGTGCCAATCATATACAGTCTGGCATCTGGCTTCCTTTTCAGCACCCTAGCAAATACCTCCAGAAGAAAAAGCACATTCCTTCTTGGCTCGATACGTCCGATATACAGCATCTTCAGTCTGGATATATCATTACTAATGCTATGATACAAGGCGCTGGTGCAGGCCTCAGTGACGTTGGTCAATGCATCAACATCAATACCTACACCTACCACTTTTATATTTTCTGGCTTTATACCCTTATCACAAAGGAATTTCTTCGCCAAATGACTCTTGACAAGAAAGTGAGTGCCTTTCTTTAAATACGATCGCAAAAAGAGACTATCAAACACCCTGCACATCATGTTAAACCGCTTGTTGAACGGAGAATAATATGAGCCGTGGTAGATCACCGTCTTCCGAGGCATGGTCTGCGCATAATACCATGCCTGAATTTGGTTGTATTCATTAACATGGATAATGTCATACTGTGCAAGCAATTGCTTCTGATTCAGGAAAATCACATTGTTGAGAATCGACAGACCCTTTTTGTAATAGACTATGATTTTCCGCTTATCTACAGGAATTTCGACCGTTTCTTCTTCTTTTTCTGTCCACAAAATGATATCACATTTGTGTCCTGCACGAGTGAAAGCTTTTGCCAAACCAACTTCTTGAATATTATAGGTGCTTTTGGAAACCGACATATATGTCGGATAACATCGAACAATCAGGATCTTCATAGCTTCCTCCCGTTCAACATAAGCTGAGACAATTTACCATGACCGTTAAATCGTTTTATTCCTTTCAAGCTGTTTTCTCAGCAAAGCCAGTGTCCTATTCCAAACAGTTGAAAATACTACTGCAAGAGCAGAAACCATCACAACAACCGTAATGTACGATGTTGCATTGTTCCCAAACAGATACAGAAGCTGAAGTTTTTCTATACCCCGGTACATCACCATATGGCAGAGATAAACCTCAAAGCTCACCCCGCTCAGGAATTGAACCAGATGCGGACATCTCTTTGCACTGATACCCCAGCATAGCATACTAGAGACAACCAACAACCTTGTCAGCAGATTTACCTTCCAGGCATAGTACATCACCAATGCCACAGCAGTAAGGAGCCACACCAGACTTCGATGTCTCTGGAGGATTCGTTCAATCTCTACCTTGTACAGAAAGAATAATTCACCCAGCAGGAAATATACAGCGCTGTATGCAAAATTATTTCTCCCCACTTCAAAGTGCTGCACACACACAAAATTGAGGAGTGTAGCTACGCCAAAAGAAAAAATCGCTCTCCTTCTATTGGCGCACAAAAACACAAAATACGGAAAAGCGATGTAGAACAAAAAGATGACGCCCAAAGTCCAACCTACGCCCATGACCTGAATGTGCTTATGAGACAAGTATCCAAAGCTTAACGTCAGATCCGCAAACATCTCATACAGCGCTTCTTTGCTCGGTGATAGGACAAAATCTAACACGCAAAGTAGCGCAAAAAATGGCCAAATCTTTATCCAGCGCTTCTTGTAAAATTCTTCTATTCGAATTTGACCGGACTTTAATTTGTCATAATAACCGCAACTTATACCAAACGCACTAATGGCAAAGAAAACATACACTAGATCCGTCAGAGATGGGATAAATTGCTTACTCCAGAAGCCTGCACCTACGGAATACTGCCCATTGATAAATACATGCATAGCCAAAATGCCAAACATAGAGCCAACCCGGAGAGCATGGAGTCCCGGATAAATTCCATCTCCCCCTGTCAGATTTTTCTCGTATATTCTCTTCATACTTCCCACATTCATACTTTCTCTGTCAAAGTGGTTTTGTCACTATATTCCTTAAAGCTCATCAAATTGAGATCCTTCTCGC
Organism: Faecalibacterium sp. An77; assembly: GCF_002161315.1. Taxonomy (NCBI): domain Bacteria; kingdom Bacillati; phylum Bacillota; class Clostridia; order Eubacteriales; family Oscillospiraceae; genus Faecalibacterium; species Faecalibacterium sp. An77. Next base: position 27,895 of record NZ_NFHK01000021.1, on the reverse strand, counting down.
TGATAATTAGATTTTCTTGTCCGCCAATCAATTCGAAAGGCCACTCGATGCCAATATCTGGGTCATCGTACATGATGCCGGAGTCGCCCTCACTATAAAATACCTCGGCACACTTGTAGCTGACGACAGAGTCTTCAATGACCAAATAACCGTGACCGAAAAACTTAGGCACCAGCAGCATATTGGTATTCTCACCAGTTAAATGGAAACCGCGCCATTGGCCAAAGGTTGGCGAATCCGGACGTAGATCAACGATAACATCATAAACATGTCCAGAAATGCAACGCACCAACTTAGGCTGCTGCTTCACCATCTGGAAATGGGTGGCACGGATTACACCACGCTTGGAAATCGTATAAAACACCTCTTTCAACTCGTGATCAATGCCATTGGCTCGAAAAATGTCCACATTGTAATCCTTAATCAGACCACCTCGGTTATCTGTGGCATAAAAAGGCTTGATAAGATATGCACCTTTCAAGTCAAGCTCCCGAAAATCAAATTTCTGTACCATTATGCTTCTCCTCTGATGTATTCTGCCGTCATGCGGATTCCTTCTGCAAAGGGAACCTTATTCTGATATCCGGTATCTCGTTCAACCTTTTTCAAATCGAACTGGTCATAAGAAATGTCCACGCCCTTAAACGGAATATCTCCCAGACCAATCTCTGCCTGCGGGTCAACAATATCCCGCATTTGCAGTAGAAAATCACGCAACGGCTTTGGCTCTCCGCTGCCGATATAATATCGGTTAAACGCCTTACCCTTTTCCGCCACAGCGATAATGGAGTTGATGGCATCTGTAATATAGATGAAATCGTAGGTCTGATATCCCGCCGTGAAGGAACAATGCTCCTTATGTACTAGTTTGTTGATGGAAGTGTAAATCATCCGTGCAGACTTTTCACCCACACCATAGATATTGGTAATAATTACGGGAATAAAATCAATATGATTAAGCTTAGCCACTGTTTCCCCCATCAGATGAGCAGCCAACTTACCGGTTCCATAAATGTAGCCACCAGCCGGTTCAATATCGTCGGACTGGAGATACTCATAGGTTTCCATTTCGTTAATGCTGGAAGCATATACTACCCGCTTGCAACCAATTTCACTGCACAGCTTGATGTAATCACAAGCCAGTTTGACGTTATTCAATTGCACATTATAGTCCGCTCGGGCAGGCCCAGAAGTTCCAGACCATGCCAGATGGAAGAAACACCGATATTCCTGATGGGGAATTTCCTGGGTCAGCGCTGCGACTTCCTTATTCATCACATTAATGCAAGTGACTCGTTCGTCATCCACCAACACATCATCAAACCGAATATCGAGCGCTACTACATAGTAGCCTTTTTCAAGCAACGCATTAACCAACGTTTTTCCAATAAACCCGTTTGCTCCTGTTACGATTACATATTCCATCTTCATTCCCCATTTTTTAAAAAAGCATCAATTTCTTTATCCATGCAAGTTCGGACATCACTGCCACCAGACCAGCACTTGCTCCATTCCACCACCATTTCAATGGCAGTGTTAAGATTCCAGTGGGGCTTCCAGCCAAAAGTTGCCTTTAGTTTTGAGCAGTCTAACTTCAAGAAATTAGCCTCATGAGGACCACCATCATAACGATCAATCCACTTCATTCCCTCTCCCCACTTACTGACAAACAGATCAACCAGTGCACCAGTCTGGAAGCAATCCACATCGTCCGGGCCAACATTATAATATCCAGCGTATTTGCCGTCTTCATACTGCATCGCCGCAATCATCAGATACGCATACAGCGGCTCCAAAACGTGCTGGTAAGGTCGAGTGGAGAACGGATTGCGTACCACAATATCTTCATGCCTCATTGCCGCACGAATACAATCTGGGATGATACGATCGTTAGCAAAGTCGCCGCCACCAATCACATTGCCTGCTCGAGCCGTGGAAATTGCTACTCGACCATCCGAAAAGAAGCTATTTTTATAGGAATGAGTCACAAGCTCCGAGCAGGACTTGGAGTTGGAATAGGGATCATAACCATCCAATTCCTCATTTTCACGGTAGCCCCAAGCCCATTCCTTATTCAGATAGACTTTATCCGTGGTCACATTCAGAAAGGATCTTACACAATTGCTATTACGGATACATTCCAAAATATTCACCGTGCCCATAACATTGGTCTCATATGTGTAGGCAGGATCTTTATAGCTGTCTCGGACAATGGGCTGTGCAGCTAGGTGCAGAACGATTTCTGGTTGAGCTTCATTAAACGCCGCCCTCAGTGCCGGATAGTCCCGGATATCACCGATGACAGAGTGCACATCTTGCTCAATCGCCGCGATCTTAAACAAAGACGGATTTGTTGGAGGATTTAACGAGTAGCCTGTTACAATTGCGCCAGCATTCGCTAACATCTTGCAGAGCCACGAGCCTTTGAAGCCCGTATGACCGGTGACAAATACTTTTTTACCTTTATAAAAACTTAAATCAAAATTCATTTAGGCCTCCCAAATCTTCCAAGGTGCTTTGCCAGATTCCCACAGCGATTCAAGTTTCTGTTTCTCCCGGAGAGTATCCATACACTGCCAATACCCCTTATGTACATAGCCGACCAACTCACGCTGTTCAACCAGCTTCGTCAGCGGACCTTTTTCAAATACTGTATCGTCCCCCTCAATCAAATCAAACAGCTCCGGCTGGAACACCATAAATCCAATATTGATAAGGTCACCGTCCATATCAGACTTTTCACGGAAAGCATCGATGACACCATTGGCACCAACTTCCACCACACCCTTGTTCTGGCCAAAGTTGTACATAGACATTGTGCCTATCTTTCTATGTGCCTTGTGGAAAGCCACAAGTTCAGCGATATTAATATCGCCCACGGCATCACCATATGTAAGCATAAATGGCTCATTACCGACATATTCCCGGATTCGCTTCACACGCCCACCAGTCTGCGTATTCAGTCCTGTATCAACCACTGTAACCTTCCATGGTTCAGCATGTTTATTATGAACGATCATCTCATTATTGCCATTAGTATAGTCAAATGTGATATCAGAGGTATGGAGAAAGTAATCTGCAAACCACTCTTTAATCACATGCTGCTTGTAACCTGCACAAATAACAAATTCATTAAACCCATACGCAGAATATGTCTTCATGATATGCCACAAAATCGGCATACCGCCGATTTCAATCATTGGCTTCGGCTTAAACACAGATTCTTCGGAAATTCTTGTTCCAAAACCACCAGCAAGTATAACGACTTTCATGATATTTCTCCTTTGGGCTCATTCAATTCCTCCCACGGTATATCGTAATGAGCTTCTTGTAATAGTCATCGATCGTATCAAACGTAATGTTCTTACAATTTTCACTATATAGCAACACTCTATCTGGGTTGTTCCATAGCTGGAGTACTTTGTCCTTCAGTTCTTCCTTATTGCCTGCCTCAAATAATTCGCCGGTCTTTCCTGCCTGAATCAGTTCAGGAATTCCACCAATATTTGCTCCTATGACCGGAGTTCCATACATCTGAGATTCCATTACAGAGAAGGGACAATTCTCATACCATTCAGAGGGATAAATTGAAAACCTTGCCGCACGGACGAGCTGTTCCAATGTTGCTCCGCTTTTAAATCCAATGTTTTTTACATTAGGTAATGCTTCCATCTGTTTTTCTAAAGGCCCCGTTCCTGCGAAAACAAACTGCACTTCTGGCAACTCTTCACATACCTTAAGCAACGTTCCTATACCTTTCTCCTCAGAGTATCGGCCAAAGTAAAGAACATAATCTTTCTTTTGAACCTCTCTATCCTCAACAACATCAATAAAATTATGCAAGGCAACTGTTTTCGGTGCCAATTCCGGATTGGTATCAAGTTTAGTTTTCAGAAACTCAGAACAGCAGATTGCCGTGTCAATATACCGGTATGTTTTACGCAGTTTCCAATAATACCCCTCTAAAGTTCCGATTACAGATTTGGCTAACGAGCCATGTATACAGCGATTCTTTATACAATGAATAAACTGTCCTCCAAGACACTTCTCGCAATTCTCTCCTGTGACTGGATTCTTGCACATATGGTTTGGACAGACAAGATTGTAATCATGGCCAGTGAAGACAATCCTACAGGACATGTTATTCTCTTTGCGCCACTTCACAATCTCCAAAATAATCGATGGAGTAAGCTGATAATTAAAGTTATTCAGATGGCAAACATCAGGCATAAAGTCATCTAGAACCTTTCTAATCTGAATACGCGCCTGTATTGAATAGATAGCTTGTATTGCATAGGAAGCCGACACCAATATGTTATGATTATGGAAATCCATATTGGGAGTATATGCTCCAACGCGATTTCCAACAATATTTCGCTCGTCATCCATACCAAAATACTGAACCTCATGTCCCTTGTTTTCTAGGTATTGCCCGATTTTAAACACATAGGTCTCAGTACCGCCGCATTTATATAAAAACTTATTGATTAGTAGGATTTTCATCTCGCTTTACCTAATATTGCATTTTTAAAAATCCTTATTTCCGGATAAACCCATACATGGAAAACTCTTATAATATTAAATGTCAGGAATTTAGGCAAAATGTTACATATTGATGTCATAATTTTTTTGAAAAATTTTGTATCATCCTTCCATAAAGGGTCATCTCTCCAACCAGTCATATTTCTGTATTTGATAAACTCACCTCGATAAGGATGCTGATTTCCAATTATCCATGGCCGGGTTCCAGAAAGAAAGCATGTTGTAAAATGAACAATAATTGGATCAGCTATTCCTGTTTCAAATTCTTCTCGAGTATAGGCCCAAACTGGGTTTCGGCAAATTTGTAAACCATCATATCCAAGATCATAGCATGCCGTTTGCGCATTATATGAAATTGGAAGTAGTTTAACCTTCTTTATAGGTTGAAACACACCATTCAAGACGCCCTGATCCACATAGGTAATATCCCCGTTGTATCTTCTGATAAAATCAATAAACATTTTTTCAACATTATTCTTCCTCCATGCATCCAAGTCAATTACCATGAGTCCATTATTAGTATATATTGAATCCTCAGGGATTCCTATATTACTACGGTATAGTTTACCACGGCAGTCGTCTGCACTCATGACCCATGTATCTCCCATATCCATTTCCCACAGTTCCTTGAGAGAATGGCAAATAATCATATCACAGTCAATGTAAATTACTTTTTTAACGCTCTCGGGTAGAACATGAATCAAGAATAGACGCGAGAATGTACTAATATGCCAGCGTCCTACATCAATATGCATTCCTGCCAGTTCTTCTATATTAAGATTTTTAAGGAAAACTAGTTTTCTGGAATAGTGATCTGCAAGTTCTTCTAACCTCCGTTTATTACGGTCAGAAATCCCCATATCTATAATATATACGTTTATTTCCGATATATCTTGGCAATTATCAAAAAGTGAAACAATCGAAACCGCAGCAATTTCCGAATATAAATCACTTGTTGAGTAGACAACATTCACTAGTTTTTCCTCTTTCTTTGTCTTAGTCACGCTGGAAAATATCACGCGTATAAACTTTATTCTTCACATCATCAAGATTCGCATCATACCGGTTTGCAATGATAGCTCGAGACATCTCCTTAAACTTTTCCAGATCGTTTATGACAACACTTCCAAAAAACTTCTCTCCATCATTTAAGGTCGGTTCATAAATGATCACCGTGGCACCTTTTGCTTTAATCCGTTTCATGACCCCTTGGATGCTACTCTGACGGAAATTATCACTATTGCTTTTCATAGTCAGCCGATATACACCGATAATAACTTCTTTCTCACGGCTCTCATCCCAGGAATCATTTGCCCCATAAGCGCCAGCTAGATCTAATACGCGGTCAGCAATAAAGTCTTTTCTGGTCCTATTACTCTCCACAATAGCCTGAATCAAATTTTCCGGTACATCAGCATAATTAGCCAATAACTGTTTTGTATCTTTTGGCAGACAATATCCACCATAACCAAAACTCGGATTGTTATAAAAATCTCCGACACGTGGATCCAAGCAGACACCTTTGATGATTTTCTGTGTATCAAGGCCTTTTATTTCCGCATAAGTATCCAGCTCATTGAAGTAAGCTACACGAAGAGCCAAATAGGTATTAGCAAATAATTTGACAGCCTCAGCTTCTGTAAAACCCATAAAAAGTGTATCAATATTCTTTTTAACGGCCCCTTCTTGTAGGAGTTTTGCAAAAGTATGAGCCGCCTCAACCAAACGATCGTCTTCTAAATCAGTACCGACTATAATACGGCTGGGATATAAATTGTCGTATAGCGCTTTTGACTCTCTTAAAAATTCAGGACTGAAGATAATGTTCTTGCTTCCGGTCTTTTTGCGGATACTTTTTGTATAGCCAACTGGAATCGTCGATTTGATAACCATAATCGCATCAGGAGCATATTCCATAACCAGGTTAATCACGTTCTCAACTGCTGAAGTATCAAAAAAATTTTTCTTACTATCATAGTTCGTAGGTGCAGCGATAACCACAAAGTCTGCACCTGTATAAGCTTCTTTTGCGTCCAACGTTGCTATCAAATTTAGATTCTTTTCAGCAAGATATTTTTCAATATAATCATCCTGAATTGGAGATTTACGCTGATTAATCAATTCTACCTTCTCTGGAATAATATCTACAGCCATCACTTTATGATGTTGTGATAACAGCGTCGCAATCGAAAGACCCACATATCCAGTTCCTGCAACTGCAATCTTCAAATCCTTAAATTCTTTCATACAACTTATTTCCTCCCAATAGCTCTAATATGTGTTTTTATACTTTTGATCGTATACTTTCCAATAGCCTCACTTTATTTTTAGCGGTTTTCTTGTTATATTTTACATATAGAAATCCCGATACCACTCAGCAAATTTCCGCAGTCCAGTTCGCAGATCTGTACTAGGCTTAAAGCCAAAGTCTCTTTCTAAGGCAGCCGTATCTGCATAAGTCACCGGAACGTCTCCAGGCTGCATCGGTACCAGTTCTTTATGAGCATTGAAATCATAGTCTGCTGGCAGCACACCAGCCCGTATCAACTCTTCACTCAAAATCTGTACGAAGTCCAGCAGGTTCTCCGGGTTGCTGTTACCGATGTTATAGAGAGCGTAAGGCGGAACAGGAAGTCCGTCCTTACCAGTTGCCCTGTCAGGAGCCTTGCCCATCACCTTTTCTACACCGGTCACAATGTCATCGATATATGTAAAGTCGCGTTTGCAGTTGCCATAGTTGAATATCTGGATTGTCTTACCGGCTCTTAGCTTATCGGTGAAACCAAAATAAGCCATATCCGGGCGGCCAGCAGGGCCATACACTGTGAAGAACCTCAAACCAGTTGACGGAATGTTATATAGCTTGGCATAAGCATGGGCCATCAGTTCGTTTGATTTTTTGGTAGCCGCATAAAGAGAAACTGGATTATCTACCTTATCATCAGTGCTATACGGAACTTTCTTGTTAGAGCCATAGACAGAGGAACTGGACGCATATATTAGGTGTTCCACAGGAGTATTGCCTCCATCATAAGAATGACGGCAAGCTTCCAGGATATTATAGAATCCAATCAAATTTGATTCGATGTAAGCATCTGGGTTGATAATGGAATAGCGCACACCGGCTTGTGCGGCCAGATTCACGACAATCTGTGGCCGATACTGCTTGAACACATCCTCAATCAGTTTCTTTTCCGCAATGCTTCCTTTGATAAAAACAAAAGAATTCTGCCTAGACAGTTCGGTCAGCCTTGCTTCTTTTAACCGCACATCATAATAGTCATTCATATTATCGATGCCAATCACCGTTACATCCTTTATATCATCATAAAGACGCTTTACTAAATTAGAGCCAATGAAGCCAACGGCTCCGGTCACCAGTATTGTTTTCTTATGCAAGTCAATACAACTCATATCATTGCTCCCTCTCTGTTAATATCGTTCTATATATTAATCACTGTAGTCATCATTCCAATATTTGTCATAATTTCCACAGTTTCTTACCTTACTGTTAATTTCCGAACAATCAATATATCTCCTCAAGCCTGTCCAAAAATTTTCGATATAAAACTCATAAATTCAATGCCCCAAAGTTTGTCTAAAAGAATACAAAAGAAAAAGCCACTCACCTTATACGCTTTGTTGCGTTTGGAAAGCAGCCTTTTGTACTTCTCGCGACCATTTCTAGACTGGCTGCCATCCAGCTATCATTAACCAAATTCACTGGTCCTGTACTTGAATTGAGCACAATACATAATCATAACTCAGCCTGTAGAACAAATAGTTGGGTACAAAGTACTGTTCGCCACATCACCATCACCATGCTTCCGTTACCTATACCAAGCCGAACATGGCAATATGCATCACTCTATCTTAGCACCCGTTTTTTCTTTGCCCAGAAGTAACAGATTCATCTTAAACTTTCCATGCAAGTAACTGCCCCACTACCTATTCACTCTTTTATTCAGAAAAATGGGCATATCCTCGAAAGATCCGGTACTTTTGTATTTTATCATGAAGTGATGTCAAGTTCAATAGAACCAGACTCTTTTTCATGATTTCATTTCGATATCTACGAAAAACATTTCTCTTCATTTCGTCAAATTATGTCAAAACTGCTCACAAAATCCCTGTCATATAATCAAACTTGATTTATTTGTTGAAAGATTCATTCACTTAGCTAGTGACTCAAATATCAAAATAAAATATAACCATTTATAAGCTTCAAACTCATCAACAAAAACATAATATACTTGACGCAAAAATAAAGTAAAATTTGCCGAATTTAAACGCATATTGGGCCATTCAAAGGTTTCGTTTCCATTCCTTTTTCATCTGCTCTGTGGATCATTTGATTGTCTAGTCTTTTACTCCATCAGCTAATCTCCCGTGGGGACATTATCACGATATGCCGTGTTAAATCCACCCTATGGACTTTCTCTACAATGCAGATTTTCACTTACAAGCCAGCCAAGTCTAGACTTAACAACCATACGAGAGTCAACCTTCCCACAATCCTAATATCATCTCTATGATGTAATGTAAAGGTGATCTCCACCATTTAGAAAATGGAGGAGATCCATTTTTCTTTTGCACTTTAGGACTAGAAGCTAACATTTATCTTTTATTACTGGATACTAATTCCTGCTCTCACCGCTCCCGACTGCGCTGGCGCTTCCTGTGCCACTGCTCCAAGAGCTTCAGAATGGTCTCCTCCATCTGGCGCGGGGTGTAGGATCTCGGAAAGTATTTTCGGATGGCTTCATTTTTCAGGGTCAGCCGGTCCAGCTGGGCGTTCTTCATGACATCCAAAATGGCGTCATAGCTGCATTCGCTCGCCCTGCTTAGCCTCTTGATGCGCTGGGCCTGGGACAGGGACGGCGGGTGCTTGCTGTCCTCCATGGCCTGCAAAAAATCCCGCTGTTCGGCGTCCGTCAGATAGGACAGCTCCACAGCGGGATTGAAGGAAATTCTCCTTTGCTCTACCAGCTCCAACAGCTCGGGAATCAGATGGGTAAGACGGATACGCCTGTGAACCCAGCACTCGTTTCCTAGGTAGACGCTTTTACTTGGGTTACATTCTGCAACTTTTCAGCCTGGACGGTTTGCACCATTAATTACATCCATTCACTTGGCTTTTATGTGCAAAATATTATTTAATGTGTCAGCATCTCATTTTTACCAGGAGTCCGCTAAAAAGTAGAAGAAATCTTTGATCTCCAGGCAGCCTGGACCTCTGTTTTGAGTGTTTCGAGCCATTGATTTTTCATTACGAATGTTCCCCAACGTATTCTATAAACTCCGGCGTTTTAGACCAGTATTTAACGCCCCAATTTTCAAAATTCCATTCTTCCATATAGTCGTTGCATTCATAATCTATATAGTACAAAACACCATTTTGTAAAATAAAATTCGTAGGGAAGTAATCTATGTTTATTTTTGCACTGTAAAGCAAGCGGCACATTTCTTTTATCTGGTGCAAACAGCTTTCCGGTAAACCATCTGCCAATACCAGCTCATACACCGTATCGCCGGCAATGTATTCTTTTACGATTCGCTCATTTGTCACATCCACATCCAGCATTTCGGGCATGGATATTCCAACCGCTTTCAGCCTTTTATAGTCATGTATTTCAGCCTCTATTTTATTTCCGAATTGATAGTAGGCGCAGGGCTCATGATGTATCTGCTTGACGACCACATATCTGTCCTCTATTTGCGCCAGATACGAATATCCCCCCTTGCCTTTTCCCAATAACTTCAGGATTCTATATTCTTTATCATTCACACAAAGTATGTTTTCCATTTAAAAATCTCCCCTTTAAACTGCACCATCATCCAACAGCTTTATTATATCATGCCAAGCCGTTTTTGAAAACGATCCAACTATAACCACATCGCCCCCTTAACGGGACACCTGACACCCAATAAATACCGCTTCTCCGCTTTATGCAAAAAAGCTCCCCTCCTGTCTTGTTACAGACAGGAGGGGAGCATATTCTATCCTTTAGGTGGCGTCACGCCAAACCTGCGGAATTCTTATTTCCGCGGATTTTTGATGGCAGCCTGAGCGGCAGCCAGACGGGCGATGGGCACACGGAAGGGAGAGCAGCTGACGTAGTCCAGGCCGATGTTGTGGCAGAACTCGACAGAAGAGGGGTCGCCGCCGTGCTCGCCGCAGATGCCCAGGCCCAGCTCGGGACGGGTTGCGCGGCCATCGGTAGCAGCCATCTTGACCAGCTTGCCGACACCGATCTGATCCAGGTGCTGGAACGGATCGCTCTCGTAGATCTTGTGATCGTAGTAAGCGCCCAGGAACTTGGCAGCGTCGTCACGGCTGAAGCCGAAGGTCATCTGGGTCAGGTCGTTGGTGCCGAAGCTGAAGAACTCAGCTTCCTTAGCGATCTCACCAGCGGTCAGGGCAGCGCGAGGAATCTCGATCATGGTACCGACCTGGTACTTCATGTCGACGCCGGCCTCAGCGATCAGCTTGTCGGCGACTTCCACGACCACGTCCTTGACGAACTTCAGCTCCTTGACCTCGCCCACCAGGGGGATCATGATGTGAGGAGTGATCATCTTGCCGGTCTCAGCACTGACCTTCAGGGCAGCCTTGATGACGGCACGGGTCTGCATAGCAGCGATCTCGGGGTAGGTGACGGCCAGACGGCAGCCACGATGGCCCATCATGGGGTTGAACTCGTGCAGGCTCTCAACAACGTTCTTGAGCTCCTCGAAGGTCATGCCCATATCCTTGGCCAGATCGGCGATCTCCTCGTCCTTGCTGGGCAGGAACTCGTGCAGAGGGGGATCCAGGTAACGGATGGTCATGGGACGCTCGCCCATGATGCGGTACATGGCCTCGAAGTCACCCTGCTGGAACGGCTCGACCTTGGCCAGAGCAGCCTCGCGGGCCTCCACGGTGCGGGCGCAGATCATCTCACGGACAGCCTTGATGCGGTCCTCAGCGAAGAACATGTGCTCGGTACGGCACAGGCCGATGCCCTCAGCGCCCATATCCACAGCCTGCTGTGCGTCGCGCGGGTTGTCGGCGTTGGTCATAACCAGCATCTGGCGGGCAGCGTCAGCCCAGCCCATGAAGCGGTTGAAGTTCTTGTTGCCGGTGGCAGCCACGGTGGCAATCTGCTCAGCGTAGATGTTGCCGGTGGAGCCGTCGATGGAGATCCAGTCGCCGCTGACAAACTTGTGGCCGTTGATCTCGAAGGTCTTGGCCTCCTCGTCGATCTTGACGTCGTTGTCATTGCCGCAGCCGGAGACACAGCAGGTGCCCATACCACGGGCAACGACAGCAGCGTGGCTGGTCATGCCGCCGCGGACGGTCAGGATGCCCTGAGAAACCTGCATGCCGACGATATCCTCGGGAGAGGTCTCCAGACGGACCAGAACGACCTTCTTCATCTTGCCGGACTTGACCATCTCCTCGGCCTCCTCGGCGCTGAAGACGATCTGGCCGCAAGCGGAACCAGGAGAAGCAGCCAGGCCCTTGCCCACGACCTCAGCGGCCTTCAGGGCAGCGGCGTCGAACTGGGGATGCAGCAGGGTGTCCAGCTGCTTGGGCTCCACGCGCAGGACAGCCTCCTGCTCGGTGATCATGCCCTCGTCCACCAGGTCGCAGGCAACCTGCAGAGCGGCCTGAGCGGTACGCTTGCCGTTGCGGGTCTGCAGCATATACAGGTGGCCATCCTCGATGGTGAACTCCATGTCCTGCATGTCGCGGAAGTACTTCTCCAGGCGGTTGGCGATGGAGATGAACTCCTCGTACACCTCAGGCATCTGCTCCTGCAGATGGCTGATGGGGAACGGAGTGCGGACGCCGGCGACGACGTCCTCGCCCTGTGCGTTGATCAGGTACTCGCCCATCAGCTTCTTGGCGCCGGTGGCGGGGTCACGGGTGAATGCAACACCGGTGCCCGAACGGTCGCCCGAGTTACCGAAGGCCATCTGCTGGACGTTGACAGCAGTGCCCCACTCGTAGGGGATCTCGTTCATCTTGCGGTAAACGTTGGCGCGGGGGTTGTCCCAGCTGCGGAAGACGGCCTTGACAGCCTCAACCAGCTGCTCCTTGGGATCCTGGGGGAAGGGACGGCCCTCGTTGTCCTCATAGATCTTCTTGAAGACAGCGACCAGAGCCTTCAGATCCTCAGCAGTCAGGTCTGCGTCGGTCTTGTAGCCCTTCTCTTCCTTCATCTTGTCGATTTCGACCTCGAACAGGCTCTTGGGAACCATCATGACGACGTCCGCGAACATCTGCACGAAGCGGCGGTAGCAGTCATAAGCAAAGCGGGGGTTGCCGGTCTTCTTGGCCAGGCCCTCGACGGCCTCGTCGTTCAGACCCAGGTTCAGGATGGTGTCCATCATGCCGGGCATGGACTGACGGGCACCGGAACGGACCGACACCAGCAGGGGGTTGGAGTTGTCGCCGAACTTCTTGCCGGTGATCTCCTCCAGGCCCTTGACGTGCTCGAAGATGTCAGCAACCAGGGCGTCGTTCAGCTGACGGCCGTCAGCGTAGTACTGGGTGCAGGCCTCGGTGGTGATGGTGAAGCCCTGGGGCACAGGCATGCCGGCTGCAGTCATCTCAGCCAGGCCGGAGCCCTTGCCGCCCAGAATGTTCTTCATCGTGGTCTTATCGCCGCCGAAAGCGTCGTTTCCCTCGCTGAAGTAGTAGATATACTTTTTGCTCATGGATTCATTTACCTCCCGTTTTGATTCAACCCAGGCGCTGCAGCCCGGGGCATACCCATTGTTCGTTTTTTGCGTAACGTTCGCTGCATGCAAAAATATTATACCAGACAACCAAGATAAAATCCAGCCGCTACCAGCTAAAAACTGCCGATTTTGTTTGGACAAATTTGTGCATTTCCCTTGAAAAAATGAGGCTTTTACGTTAATATATACTGGGATAAGTTTGGAAGTTCTTTTCATCCTCCGCGCCCGGGAAGGCTGGTGCAGTCCCGTCTTTGGGACAGCAGGCCGGGCGGCGGCATTTTCCCTGCTTTTTCGCCGGAAATCCCCCAAAGGGTTTTTCCAGGCTTATTTTCTTTTTTGCTTAAAGGAGGTTCTTTGTTATGGAAGATACCATCCAGGCCATGCGGGACGCGCTGGACGCAGCCGAGGCCGCCCGGGAGGCGGTGCTGCTGCGCCACATGGCCCGCGGCGTCCAGATTGACAGCCGGACCGTCTGCATCGACGAGACGGTCCAGATCGCCCCGGGGGCCAAAATCCTCCCCGGCACCATCCTGCGGGGCCATACCGTGATCGGCCCGGACTGCGTCATCGGGCCCAACAGCCTCATCGAGGACAGTGAAATCGGCGCCGACACCACCGTCAACGCCAGCCAGATCTACTCCTCCCAGATCGGCCCCCACAACGCCATCGGCCCCTTCACCCATGTGCGGGCCGGCACCGTCACCGACTACGGCGTCCATCTGGGCGCCTACGTGGAGACCAAGAACTCCAACCTGGCCCGGGGCAACACCGTCAGCCACCTGACCTATATCGGGGACAGCGACGTGGGCAAATACTGCAACTTCGGCTGCGGCACCGTCACCTGCAACTACGACGGCCAGTCCAAGTTCCGCACCACCATCGGGGACTATTGCTTCATCGGCTGCAACACCAACCTGGTGGCGCCGGTGTCGGTGGGAGACGGCGCGTACACCGCCGCCGGCAGCACCATCACCCAGGACGTCCCCGCCGGGGCGCTGGGCATCGCCCGGGGCCGCCAGTCCAACCTGGAAGGCTGGGCCGAACCCAAGATGGAGGCCTACATCGCCAAAAAGCAGGACCTGGAGGCCCAGCAGCGGGCGGAGGAACAGAGCTCCGAAACCTGACCGATCATTCACACCAACCCCAGTCAAACCAAGGCTGCGCACCGGCTGTGCGGCCTTGTCTGTTTGTCTGCAGAAAAAACGACATACAATACAAGAGCAACCGATTTATGATAACAAATGATATTTGGCTGATCGCCGGCCTCGGCAACCCCGAGGCCAAATACGACGGCACCCGGCACAACGCCGGCTTTTCCGCCCTGGATTACCTGGCGGACAAGTGGGGCGTGTCGGTGTCCAAGGCAAAGTTTCAGGGCCTGTGGGGCCAGACCGAGGTGGACGGGCACAAAGTCTGCCTCCTGAAGCCCCTGACCTATATGAACCTGTCGGGGGACTCCATTGCCCCCCTGGCCGGCTTCTTCAAGATTCCCCCCGACCATGTGATCGTCCTGTGCGACGACATCACCCAGGTCCCCGGCAAGCTGCGGATTCGTCCCTCCGGCTCGGCGGGCGGCCACAACGGCCTCAAGAGCATCATTGCCCGTCTGGGCACCGACCAGTTCCCCCGGATTCGGATCGGCGTGGGCGAAAAGCCCCGCCCCGACTACGACCTGGCCGACTGGGTGCTGGGCCGCTTCCCCGAGGAGGACGCCAAGGCGGTGAAGGACCGCTTCCCCGACCTGGAAGCCGCCGCACGGCTCATCATGGCCGGTCGTCTGGGGGAAGCCCAGAACAAGTACAACCGGTAAGGCCCCTGCGGGTCCCTCTGCCGGGCCTTTGAAAATTTCTCTGTTCCGGCCAAGTTCACCGGCCCCGCAGCCTGTGCGCCCTGGCCGGAATTTTTGATGAAAACGGGCGGGCCGGGGGATCTCTCCCCTGCGCCCGCCGGAGGAAGGAGCCAGCATGTACGAGGCACTGCTGAAACAAACCCCTGAATACCAGAAAATTTCTGCCAGCCTCGCCACGCCGGGGCCTGCGGCCCTCTTTGGCCTGCCCCCCGCCGGGCGGGTGCTGGTCTATGCCCTGCTGGCGCGGGACCTGGGCCGCCCGGTCTGCATCGTAACCCCCGGCGAGGCCGAGGCCACCCACTTTGCCGACGACCTGAAAGCCCTGGGGGTCCACGCTGCGGTGTTCCCCCCGCGGGACTTCATGCTGCGGCCGGTGGAGGGCGCCAACCGGGAATACGAATACCGCCGCCTGTCGGTGCTGGGCGGCCTGGCGGGCGGACGGCTGCAGGCCGTCTGCGTCCCCGCCGAGGCTTTGACCCAGTACACCGTCCCCCGGGCCGAGTTCATGGCCAACACCCTGACCCTCAAGCCGGGGATGACCTTCTCCCGGGAAGGGCTGGTCCAGCGGCTGTTCGCCGCCGGCTACGTCCGCCGGTCCCAGGTGGAGGGCCCGGGCCAGTTCAGCGTCCGGGGCGACATTGTGGATATCTACCCGCCCGATATGCAGGCCCCCGCCCGTCTGGAGTTCTGGGACGAGGAAATCGATTCCATCTCTTCCTTTGACCTGATGAGCCAGCGGCGGGACGCCTCCCTGAAAAAGATTTACCTCTCCCCCGCCCGGGAAGTGCTGTTCGGCAGCTGCCAGGAAACCGCCGCCGCCCTGCGGGAAGCGGTCAAGAAGGCCCGCGGCAAGCACCGCGCCGCCCTGGAACAGGCCACGGCCCCCGAGCTGGCCCAGCTGGACGCCGGCCAGATGCCCGAGGCCATGGACAAATACTACGGCCTGCGGTATCCCGCCCCCGCCACCCTGCTGGACCACATGGACAGCCCCCTCCTGATTCTGGACGAGGTGGGCGGCATCCGGGACGCCATGAAGGCCGCCGAATACCGCCGGGGCGAGGAGCTCACCGGCCTGCTGGAAGAAGGGGTGGTCTGTCCCGGCCTGGACGTGCTGTATCAGACCATGGAGGATCTGGCGGTGACGGCGGGCAAGCTGCCCACCCTCCTGTGCGAAAACTTCCTGCGGGGGATGAACGAGTTCAAACTCAAGGACCTCATCAACGCCGAGGCCCACGTCTCCCCCAGCTGGAACGGTGAACTGCGGAGCCTGCTGGAGGACCTGGACCCTCTGGTGAAACAGGGCTACGCCGTCACCCTCTATACCGGCACCCCCAAGGGCGCCGCCGCCCTCACCCGGGACCTGACCGACAAGGGATACTCGGTCAGCATGAGCCGGGACCTGCGGCCCTCGCCGGGGGTGGTGCAGGTGCTGCCCGGCCATCTGACCGCCGGGTGCACCCTGCCCTTTGCCCGATGCGCCGTCCTGACCAGCCGCCGCCACGGGGTGGACGAGGCCGACGCCGGGGCCAAGCGCCGCAAAAAGAACAAGGACGCCCTGTCCAGCCTGGCCGACGTCAAGCCCGGGGACTATGTGGTCCACCAGAGCCACGGTATCGGCATGTACGCCGGCATCCAGCGTCTGGAAGTGCAGGGCGCCACCAAGGACTATCTGAAAATCCAGTATTCCGGCTCGGACGTGCTGTATGTGCCGGTCACCCAGCTGGACCTGCTGAGCCGCTACACCCCGCCGGGAGACGAGGACAAGGTCAAGCTGGCCAAGCTGGGCGGAGCCGAGTGGCAGCGGACCCGGGCCCGGGTCAAGAAGGCCACCGAGGAGATGGCCCAGGAGCTGATCGAGCTCTACGCCCGGCGCAAGCAGGCCCAGGGCTTCGCCTTCCCGCCCGACGGCGACTGGCAGCAGGACTTTGAGGCCCGCTTTGAGTACGACGAGACCGAGGACCAGCTGGCCGCCACCGCCGAGATCAAAAAGGACATGGAGCACACCTGGCCCATGGACCGGCTGCTGTGCGGCGACGTGGGCGTGGGCAAAACCGAAGTGGCCCTGCGGGCCGCCTTCAAGTGTGTCATGGGCGGCAAGCAGTGCGCCATCCTGGCCCCCACCACCCTGCTGGCCTGGCAGCACTACAACACCATCCTGTCCCGGATGGAGGCCTTCCCGGTACACGCCGAGCTGCTGAGCCGGTTCCGCACCGCCAAGCAGCAGAAAGAAGCCCTGCGGGGCATTCAGGCCGGCAGTGTGGACATTGTGGTGGGCACCCACCGGCTTCTGTCCAAGGACGTGCGGTTCCACGACCTGGGCCTGGTCATCATCGACGAGGAACAGCGGTTCGGCGTCCGCCACAAGGAAAAGCTGAAGCAGAGCTTCATCGGGGTGGATATGCTGACTTTGTCGGCCACCCCCATCCCCCGCACCCTCAGCATGGCCATGAGCGGCATCCGGGATATGTCCACCATCGAGGAGCCGCCCTTTGAGCGGCAGCCGGTGGAGACCTTTGTGCTGGAGTACAACGAGGTGATTCTGGCCGAGGCCATCCGCAAGGAACTGGCCCGGGGCGGTCAGGTCTACTATCTCCACAACCGGGTGGACAACATCGAGGCCACCGCCGCCCGGGTCCAGCAGATGGCTCCCTCCGCCCGGGTGGGCATCGCCCACGGCAAGATGACCGAGGAGGAGCTGAACCCCGTCTGGCAAAAGCTGCTGAACGGCGAGCTGGACGTGCTGGTCTGCACCACCCTCATCGAGACCGGCATCGACGTGCGCAACTGCAACACCCTCATCATCGAGGATGCCGACCGGATGGGTCTGGCCCAGCTGTACCAGCTGCGGGGCCGTGTGGGCCGCAGCGGCCGCAAGGCCTACGCCTATTTCACCTTCCGCCGGGACAAGACCCTCTCGGACATCGCCCAGAAGCGTCTGTCCGCCATCCGGGAATTCACCGCCTTCGGCTCGGGCTTCCGCATCGCCATGCGGGACCTGCAGATCCGGGGCGCCGGCAATCTGCTGGGCCACAGCCAGCACGGACACATGGAGGCGGTGGGCTACGACCTCTATATGAAGATGCTGAACCAGGCCATTGCCCAGGCCCGGGGCGAACCCATCCAGCGGGACAAGAGCGAATGTCTGGTGGACCTGCGGGTGGACGCCTATATCCCCGAGCGGTACATCCCCGACGGCCCCGGCCGGATCGAGGCCTACCGCCGGATTGCCGCCGTCCAGAACCCCGCCGACGCCGCCGACGTGCTGGACGAACTGATCGACCGCTACGGCGACCCGCCGGCCTCGGTCAGCGATCTGGTGAACGTGTCGCTGGTGCGCGTGCAGGCCGCCGCGGTGAGAGTCTATGAGGTCACCCAGAAAAAAGACCTGCTGACCCTCTCGCTGGAAAAGCTGGAACTGCCCATGATCCGCGGCCTGCTGACCGCGTTCAACGGCCGGGTGACGGCGGGAGCCGGGGCCAAGCCCTATCTGTCAGTGACCCTCCGGGCCGACGAAAAGCCCTTGGAACTGCTGAGCCAGCTGCTCCAGGCCATGGCCGACATCCAGAGCAAAACCGCCGCCCCTGCGCCCCAAAACCCTTGACGCACCCCGCCCGGCGGGTTTATACTAGGTAAGTTCATCACCCACACGCTCAAAAATCTTCACAAGGAGCATACCGCACATGAAACAGAAACTGCTCACGCTGGCCACTGTGCTGGCGCTTTGCATCTCCCTGGCAGGCTGCACCATCTCCACCCCCGACACCGTCGGCACCGTGGGCGATCAGGAAATCAGCTCGGGCCTGTACCTGCTGGCCCAGTTTGACGCCTACCAGCAGGCCGCCCAGTACGCCGGCGAGGACCAGGACCCCTCCAACGTCAAGTCCTTCCTGAAGGCCACCATCACCACCGACGAGGGCGAGAGCGTCACCGTCAGCAACTTTGTGGCCCAGACCACCGAGGAGGACCTGCGCCGCTATGTGGCGGTGGAGAACCGCTTTGCCGAGCTGGCCGACGAGCTGGACCCCGACTACGTCAGCCAGGCCGACAGCTACACCCAACAGCTGATGGAGAACTACGGCGACATCTACGCCGCCAACGGCATCGGCGAGGAGACCATCCGCCAGTATGAGTACAACCTGTCCAAGCAGGCCTCCCTCATCAACCTGATCTATGGCCAGGACGGCTCCGATCCCCTCACCGACCAGCAGCTCACCGACCATCTGGAAAACGAGATGCTGTACATCCGCTACGTCACCGTGCCCCTGTACAACACCTCCACCTTCGCCTTTGCCGACGAGGACCAGACCGCCCAGATGCTGCAGCTGGCCAAGGATGCAGCCGCCGCCAGCACCCCCGATACCTTTGACCAGGTGGTGGCCGAGGCTCTGCCCGACATCTACGCCGTTCTGGAGTCGGAAGTCTCTGCCGAGGACGCCGCCGCGCAGCTGGGTTCCAGCTTCCTGAGCCAGGACGAGCTGGACGGCTACTTTGCCGACGAGGACGCCGAGACCCTGCGGGGCCTCGCCTTCGGTGACAGCTGCGCCGTCCAGTACGGCAGCAGCTCCATCCTCATCGCCATGCGGATGGATCCCCTGGAGACCCTGACCCTGGACACCCTGCGCACCACCATCCTGTCCGACATGGCCACCGACCTGGTGGAGGCCGACATGGAGGAGGCCGGCGCCGCTCTCACCGTCAGCCTGGACCAGAGCGCCATGGACAAGCTCCCCGCCTCCAAGATCAAGATGAGCGTCTGATATCCCGTTCCCGTTTTGTCCGGTTCCGGCCTTTGGCCGGGGCCGGATTTTTTCTTTTGCCCCGCCCGGCATCCATGCTCTGGGCGCATTTTCCAGGATGCAGGATAGGTATTCGACATTTCAGCCCCGCCGCGCTACAATAGAAGCACAAGAATTCTTTATGACCGGCCGCCCCTTTCTGCGGCCCGGTCCAGAACGGAGGCAGAAACTCATGGCAGTGAAACAGACAGCAGGACGCGACCAGCTCGGCTCCTTCGCGCCCCAATTTGCCCAGCTGAACGACGATGTCCTGTTCGGTCAGGTGTGGAGCCGGGAGGACGCCCTCTCCCTGCGGGACCGGTCTCTGGTGACGGTGGTGGCCCTGCTGGCCCAGGGCCTGGTGGACAGCTCCTTCCAGTATCATCTGGCCACCGCAAAGCAGAACAGCATCACCCGCACCGAGATCGCCGAGATCATCACCCACGCCGCCTTTTACGCCGGCTGGCCCAAGGCCTGGGCCGCGTTCCGGATGGCCAAAGAGGTCTGGGCCGACGAGGAGCCCGCCCAGGAGCCCCACGGCGGCATCTTCGGTCTGGGCCAGCCCAACGACGCCTACGCCCAGTATTTTGTGGGCCACAGCTATCTCAAGATGCTGGCGGGCGAAAACGGCGTCACCGCCGCCAACGTCACCTTTGAGCCGGGCTGCCGCAACAACTGGCACATTCACCACGCCGACCAGGGCGGCGGCCAGATTCTCCTGTGCACCGCCGGCCGCGGCTGGTATCAGGAATGGGGCAAGGAGGCCCAGCCTCTCGCCCCCGGCGACGCCGTCACCATTCCCGCCGGAGTCAAGCACTGGCACGGCGCAGCCCGGGACAGCTGGTTCTCCCACATTGCGGTGGAAGTGCCCGGCGAAAACGCCCGCAACGAGTGGTGCGAGCCGGTGAGCGACGCCCACTACGCCCTGCTCCCGTAACATCCATTTTGCGCCCTGAGGCGGCCTCCTTTTTGGGGGCTGCTTTTTTGTTGCCTGGACCTGCACACAGGGTGCAGAATATGACATCATTCTTGAAAATCTCTTATAGATTAAGTAAAATAGATGTAAGATTTTGGCGCGCAAAGCCTGTGCCGCCAAACTCTGATCCTGGACGTTTTGCGGCTTCGGTCCGACAGAGGCGTTCGTTTTTCGTCCCGGGCTGCGGCCCCGGCGCCGCAGCCCCGGTTTTGCCGAAAGGAGACTGTTTCAAGTTTATGGATCTGTCATTCACCTCATTTTGGGGGCAGCTGGCCGGCAACCCGATCCTCATCATCACGGTAGTCTTTACCCTGGGGGTCATCTTTGTCAACGGCTGGACCGACGCCCCCAACGCCATCGCCACCTGCGTCACCACCCGCTGTCTGGGTGTCCGCCAGGCCATCTGGATGAGCGCGGTCTTTAACTTTCTGGGCGTCTTTGTCATGACCCAGATCAACAGCTCGGTGGCCTCCACCATCAGCAACATGGTGGATTTCGGCGCCGACACATCCAGCGCCCTCATCGCCCTGTGCGCCGCCCTGCTGTCCATTGTGGTGTACAGCGTGGGCGCATCCATCTTTGGCATCCCCACCAGCGAGAGCCACAGTCTGATCGCCGGCCTGTCCGGCGCGGCCATCGCCATTCAGGGCGGCGTGGACGGCATCAACTTCGGAGAGTGGAGCAAGGTGCTCTACGGTCTGGCCCTCAGCCTGCTGCTGGGCTTTGCCACCGGCTGGATCATCTGCAAACTGGTCACCATCCTCTGTTACAACGTCGAGCTTCAGGCCGCCAACCGGTTTTTCCGACTGGCGCAGATTGCCGGCGCCGCCGCCATGAGCTTCATGCACGGCGCCCAGGACGGCCAGAAGTTCATCGGCGTGCTGTTCCTGGGCCTGGCCTTCGCCCACGGGCAGAGCTCGGTGGTGGGCATGGAAATCCCGGTCTGGCTGATGCTGCTGTGCAGTGTGGTGATGGCTGTGGGAACCAGCGTCGGCGGTGAAAAGATCATCAAATCCGTCGGCATGGACATGGTCAAGCTGGAGCGGTATCAGGGCTTCTGCGCCGACGTGGCCGGCGCCCTCTGCCTGCTGTATTCCAGCCTGTTCGGCATTCCGGTGTCCACCACCCACACCAAGACCAGCGCTATCATGGGCGTGGGCGCCGTCAAGCGGCTGTCGGCCATCAACTTCGGCGTGGTCAAGGACATGATGCTGACCTGGATCTTCACCTTCCCCGGGTGCGGCCTCATCAGCTTTGTAATGGCAAAGATATTCATGCAGATCTGGTAAGGCCCCTTGGCTTTGCCCCAGTGAAAAAGGAGACGAAACTCATGTCGAAAAAGCAGGATGCCATGTACTTTGACAATTTCATCCAGTGCGCCGGCTACGCCAGCCAGGCCGCACAGATGCTGAAAGAGATTTTCCGCAACTTTGACCCGGCCCAGATGCCCACCTGGATGGACCAGATTCACCAGATCGAGCACACCGCCGACAAGCACCGCCACGCCATGACCGACCAGCTGGCCCATGCTTTCATCACCCCCATCGAGCGGGAGGATATTTCGGCCCTGAGTACCCGCATCGACACCCTGACCGACAAGCTGGAGGAGGTCTGCATCCGGGTTTACATGCACAACGTCCAGACCATCCGGCCCGGCGCCCTGAACATGCTGGATGTGGTGATCCGGGCCAGCGAGGAGGTCTGCCGGCTTTTGGAGGCCTTTGCGGATTACAAGCATTCCAAGAAGCTCAAGGAGTACATCATCCGCATCAATTCTCTGGAAGAGGAGTGCGACCGGCTCTACATTGCCAACATGCACGAGCTCCACGTCGGCCAGGTGGACATGGCCGACGTGATTGCCTGGGGCGAGATCTACACCTATCTGGAGAAGTGTGCCGACGCCTGCGAGGCCATCGCCGACAGCGTCGAATACGTGGTCATGAAGAACTCCTAAGTCGCCAGCCGCCAAACAGCGGCGGGCAATTCCCCCGCGGGTCGCCAAGCGGCGACGGGCAATTCCCCCGCGGCTGTGCCGCCGCCCCAATGGGGCTCTTAAGACACAGTTGCAGCTATTCCACATACGCCCCTGCTCTTTCAGCGAGCGGGGGTGTATTTATTTCTATCACAGAGCGGGCAAAAGAAAAAATCCCTGTCCCGGGAAAGGGGCAGGGATTTTTTGGTTACAGAGATATGAAAGGGCTATCAGGCGCCCAGCTTGGCCTCCAGGCGCTGACGGATGGCCTGGATGAACTGCTCGCTGTCCACGGCGGTGGGGGTGACGCCCTCGGCCAGGGCGCACAGGTCCTTGGTCATGATGCCGTCGTTGAGGGTCTGGAGGCTGGCGGCCTCCAGGGCCTCGCCAAAGGCCACCAGGTCGGGCAGGTTGTCCAGCTCGCCCCGCTTTTTGAGGGCGCCGGACCAGGCGAAGATGGTTGCCATAGGGTTGGTGGAGGTCTTTTCGCCCTTGAGCCAGCGGTAGT
The DNA here is from genome assembly GCF_002161315.1 of Faecalibacterium sp. An77. NCBI lineage: Bacteria > Bacillati > Bacillota > Clostridia > Eubacteriales > Oscillospiraceae > Faecalibacterium > Faecalibacterium sp. An77. The sequence continues at coordinate 4,543 of NZ_NFHK01000021.1, read as the reverse complement.
AGTGGCGGGTGACGGTGCCGTGGGCGGCCTCAAACTCATACTTGCCGTCGGGGCTCACCAGGACGCTGGTCATCATGGCCAGGGAACCGAAGGCGGTGGAGACCATATCGCTCATGACGTCGCCGTCGTAGTTCTTGCAGGCCCAAATGAAGCCGCCCTCGCTGCGGATGACGCGGGCCACGATGTCGTCGATGAGGCTGTAGAAGTAGGTGATGCCGGCCGCCTCAAATTTCTCCTTGTACTCGGCGTCGTAGATCTCCTGGAAGATATCCTTGAAGGTGTGGTCGTACTTCTTGGAGATGGTGTCCTTGGCGCCGAACCACAAATCCTGCTTGGCGTCCAGGGCGTAGGCAAAGCAGCTGCGGGCAAAGCTGGCGATGGAGTTATCCTTGTTGTAGGAGCCCTGCAGCACGCCGGGGCACTCAAAATCATAGATGACGGCCTCCTGCTTGGAGCCGTCCTCGCCGGTGAACCGCAGCTCGGCGCGGCCGGGGCCGGGCACGCGGAATTCGGTGCACTTATACACATCGCCGTAGGCGTGGCGGGCGATGGTGATGGGCTTTTTCCAGCTGCGGACCGCCGGCTTGATGCAGTCGATCATGATGGGAGCGCGGAACACGGTGCCGTCCAGCACAGCGCGGATGGTGCCGTTGGGGCTCTTCCACATTTCATGGAGCTTGTACTCGTCCATCCGCTGGGCGTTGGGGGTGATGGTGGCACACTTGACCGACACGCCATACTTCTTGTTGGCCAGAGCCGCGTCCATGGTCACCTGGTCGCCGGTGGCGTCCCGGTTGGGCAGGCCCAGGTCATAGTACTCGGTTTTCAGGTCCACAAAGGGGAGGATCAGCTCGTCCTTGATGCTCCGCCACAGAATGCGGGTCATCTCGTCGCCGTCCATCTCGACAAGGGGGGTGGTCATCTTGATCTTTTCCATGATTCGTTCCTTCCTCTCTATAGTGATCGTACGCCGTGCGTCACGGCGCAGTTACCGGTAGGATGCCGCCAGCTTTTCCAGGGCGGGCAGGCTGCGGCGGACCTTTTCGGTCCCGATGCAGTAGGCCAGGCGGACATAGCCCTTGACCCCAAAGGTGTCGCTGGGCACCAGCAGCAGGTCAAAGTCCCGGGCCCTGCGGCAGAAGGCATTGGCGTCGTCCTCCAGGGCCTTGGGGAAGATGTAGAAGGTGCCGCCGGGGCGTTCCACCTCAAAGCCCAGGGCGGTGAGGGCGTCGTACAGGATGTCCATGTTGGTCTGATAAACCCCCAGGTCACTGGTGACGTCCAGGCACCGGGCAGCGGCCTTCTGGATGATGCTGGGCGGGCAGTTGTGGCCGGTGAACCGGGAGATCTGGGCCATCATGTCCACCAGCACCTCCTCCCCCTCACAGCCGGGCCGGACGGCCACGTAGCCCAGCCGCTCGCCGGGCAGGCTCAGGCTCTTGGAGAAGGAGAAGCAGGTCAATGTATGGGGATAAAAAGCCGCCGGATAGGGCACCGTCTGGCCGTCAAACACGATGTCCCGATAGGGCTCGTCGCTGACCAGATAGATCACATGGCCGTAGGCCTGGCTCTTTTGGGTGAGGATGGCGGCCAGCCGGGTGAGGGTCTCGGCAGAGTACACCACGCCGGTGGGGTTGTTGGGGGTGTTGATGAGGACGGCGGCCACGCTGGGGGTGACCATGGCCTCAAAGGCATCCAGATTGGGCTGGAAGGCCGGGGCCTGGGGCGGCACCACCTTGAGGCGGGCGCCGGTGCCCTCCACATAGGGGCCGTACTCGGGGAAATAGGGGGCAAAGGTCAGCACCTCATCCCCCGGCACCGTCACGGCCCGCAGGGCGTGGGCGATGGCGCCGGCAGCGCCGGTGGTGGGGAAAATATCCTTCTGCTCATAGGGCAGGCCGAACTTGGCCCGCAGATGGGCCGCCACCGCGGTGCGGAAGCCGGGATCGCCCTGGTTGGGGCAGTAGCCGTGGAGGGCCACCGGGTCCTCCTGCGCCAGCAGGTCCTGCATGGCCCTGGTAAAGGCCGGCGGACAGGGCACGCTGGGGTTGCCCAGGGAGTAGTCGAACACGTTCTCATAGCCGATCTGGGCGGCCCGCTGGTGGCCGTAGGCGGCGGTTTCCCGGATGACGCTCTTGTTGGAGAGCATCCGGCGGTACATCTCGTTCAGCATCAGGATTCCCCCTTTTTGGCGGCAGGGGCGGCCGGGGCCGCCACATAGCTCTGCTCCACTTTGATCTTGCAGATATAGGCCGGGTCCTGCTGGGTGACAAAGGTCTCCAGCTGCTGCCGGACGGCCTGTTTGTCCCCCTGATAGCCCGCCGGGAACACCAGGTCAAACAGGACATTGGTGTGGGTGGGGCCCGGCGCCAGCCGCAGGTCGTGGATGGAGAGGGCCGGGTCGATGGAGCGGATTTCGGCGCTCAGCCGGGCCCGCAGCACCCCCACCTGGGCATCCGAGGTGACGATGGGGTCATAGTGGATGGTGAGGAGGATATTCATTTCCTCCCGCACATCCCGCTCGATGTTGTCGATCAGGTCGTGGGCGTCCAGGGGGTCCACCTCGGTGGGGAACTCCACATGGAGGGAGGCGAACTGCTGGCCGGGGCCGTAGTCGTGGACCATCAGGTCATGGACACCCAGCACCCGGGGATAGGACAGGACTTTTTTCTCCAGCTTTTCCACCAGCTCGGGCGAGGGGCTCTCGCCCAGCAGGGGGCTGAGGGTATCCTGCACCAGGCCCCAGCCCGACCACAGGATGAAGGCCGCCACGCCCACGCCCATGATGCCGTCGATGACGTCCAGGCCGGTGATCTTGCACAGGATGGACGAAATCAGCACCACACTGGTGGACACCACGTCGTTGCGGCTGTCGGTGGCGGTGGCGATGAGGGTTTCGGACTCAATGATGAGGCCCACCCGCCGGTTGAAAACGCTCATCCAGAGCTTCATGGCGATGGATGCACACAGCACCCCCACCGTCAGCAGGCTGAAGCCCACCGGTTCGGGATGGAAAATCTTCACCGCCGACTCTTTCAGCAGGCTCAGGCCGATGGCCATAATCATGGTGCTCACCGCCAGACCCGCCACATACTCATAGCGGGCGTGGCCGTAGGGGTGTTCGGCGTCGGGGGCCTTGGCCGCCAGCTTGAAGCCCACCAGGCTCACCACGCTGGAGGAGGCATCGGACAGGTTGTTGATGGCGTCGGCCGTGATGGCGATGGACCCGAACAGGGTGCCCACCGCCAGCTTGCCGGCAAACAGAAGCAGGTTGCAGATCACACCCACCATACCGGCCAGACGGCCGTACCGCTCCCGGACCACCGGGTCCTGGCGGTTGTTATAATCTTTGACGAAAGCGCGTATCAGCAGCTGTGTCAAGGAAAGGATCTCCCTTCTGTACAGATTTCAGCAAAATATACCTTTTGTTGGCAGCTCTGGCATTTTCCTGCGGCTGCACCCCTTTAGTATAGCATTTTACTTTACTGTTGGAAAGTGCTTTCGGGAAATTTCCCTCCCCTGCATCCAAAAAGCCGGGGGCATTCGCCCCCGGCCCGGCCTTTTCCGCCCTTCTCCCATCACCGTTTTTTCCACCGGTCTTTCAGCCAGCACAGCAGTGCCGCCGGCCAGAAAACAATCTGGGCCGCCACCCGGGTCGGGTGGACGTCCACCGTCTCCATACTGCTGGCCCCCATCAGGACCAGGCACGCCATTTCACAGCCAAGAACATAAAGATACAGCATCTTCGTTTCCTCCCGTTTGTTGTCACCGGCCGGGACAGGCGGCGCGCTCCCCTGTCCGGTCTTTGTTGTGGATTCTGTCTGTTAGACGTACCACAGGGGGTCAGTGTTTCACACCGGGGCACAAAAAGAGCGCCCGGCCACAGTGAACCGCCCCATATTGTGCGGACAGTACAAAAAAGAGGCCTGCAAGGGGTAGAACAAGCGAATCAAAGACTGGCCTGGCGAAGCGAGAGCGGAGCCAGGCCAGTCTTTGTCTGGAGCCGCTCATAGTTGTAAAAGTGGATGTACTCGTCGATCAGGTCGTTGGCCTGCTGAAACGTTTTGAGCTTTTGGCGGTAGATACATTCTGTTTTCAGGATACCAAAGAAATTTTCGGCCATCGCATTGTCATAGCAGTTTCCCCGTCTTGACATAGACGGCGTAATGCCGTATTCTTTAGTCAGGTTAAAGTACGCTTGGGAAGTATACTGAAACCCCTGGTCGCTGTGGAGCTGCAACTCCCCAGCGACTTTCTCTTTTTTGAGAGCAAGGCGAACGGTGTCCAGCACCAGATTGACTGTCTGGGATGTTGCCGTTTTGTAAGCCACAATGCTGTTGTCGTACAGATCCCGGATCATGGACAGGTACAGGACACCTTGTTCCGTATGGATATAAGAGATATCTGTGACCCATTTGCTGTTAGGTCTTTCTGTATGGAAATCCCGATTCAGCAGATTCTCATACCTGTGAATCTGCTGCCCCAGCTGCTTCCACTGCCTGCGTCTGCGGATTTCAGACAGCAAACCGTTGGTTTTCATAAT
>NZ_NFHK01000020.1:0-46352 GCF_002161315.1 Faecalibacterium sp. An77 | reverse complement strand
GGATGGCAGGTTCCTGGGGCTGGGCCGGGGGCGTCACAGCGGGGGCGTCCCCTTCCTGATGGGATTGTCTTGCAAAATAAACCATAAAGCTACACCTCCGCTGCCAGTGTGCCCGGTCCGGCGGGGGATTATGTGTTCCAACAAAAAGGGCCCGCAGGCCGTGAGAGGTCTGCGGGCCGGGACCGGCTTAGTTGTACAGTTTGGTCCAGGTGGTGCGTCCGATGACGCCGTCGGCGGTCAGGCCGCTGGCTTTCTGGAAGCTGACCACTGCGGAATAGGTCTTGCTGCCAAATTTGCCGTCGGCGGTGAGGCTGGCGCCCTTGGCGTTCAGCCGCTGCTGAGCGCTCTTGACGGTGGCGCCCTTCTGGCCGCTCTTCATGTTGATGCCGGGATACTGCTCCTGGCCGCCGTGGATGGCGGCGTATTTGTCGTACAGGGCGTTCCAGGTCTGCTGGCCCACCTTGCCGTCGGCGGTCAGGTTGTTCATGACCTGAAACTGTTTGACGGCGTTGGCGGTCGAGGAGCCGAAGGCTCCGTCCACCGTCAGGACAGGATACTGGGTGCAGTTGCCCCGCACCCCGTTGAGCCAGATCTGGATCAGAGCAACATCGGGGCCGTTGGAGCCGGTCTGAGACAGAGAATAATATGCGGGTTTAGCCATTGTGTGATTCCACCTCCTGTCCCAGTGTATGCGGCGGAATGGAGATGTGCTACATCAAAGTGACCAGGGTTTTGTCCCGGCGGTCGGCGGTGAGCTGCTGCCACAGCTCCACCACCCGCAGCCGGAGGATGTAGTCCCCGCAGATCAGGTCGTTTTCGGCGGGGTCGTCGTAACTGCCGCAGGCGGTGGTGCACAGGCCGGGGTAGAGGACGCACCACCAGTTCCGGCCGTAGCTGTCCGGCGCGCCGATGTCCACCCGCACCGCGTCGTAGCGGCCGGCGGGCAGGGAGAAACTGCCGTAATGGGTGGTATCAAAATACATGTTCACCAGGCTCACCCGGACGGTCCGGGCGGCGCCCAGCCGGGCCAGGGTCTGCTGGGCGGTCCACTGGATGTCCACCAGATGCCGGGCCGCCAGGGTGCGGGCCTCGGCGGCGGTGGCGGCGTCCTGGTAGAGACGTTGGGTCAGCTCCAGCAGGGCGTCCCGGACCGCCAGCTTGCAGGTCTGGTCCAGAACCGAATCGCTGTCCGCCCGGACGTGGAGCCGGATGGTGTCGGCCCGGAGGGCCTCGCCGGTCTGCTGCTGGGTGTCCCACCAGCCGGCGGCCCAGGCCAGAAACAGCCCGCCCAGCAGGGCCAGGCAGAGGGTCAGCATCTGGGTGCGGGTAAGTACGTTTTGGGAGGAATACATAAGGCGGCAGGCCCCTTTCCGGTGGATTTGCCGGAAGTATGGGCCTGCCGCCCCTGCTTTATGCCAGCAGAAAGGCGGCGCAGGAAAAATTTTCCTGTGCCGCCCGGATGTGTATTGTGTTCAGCGGGTGACCTTGACCACCCGTGCCCCGCCCCGGTCGGGGCGAAGGACATAGACCTGGCGGCCGGGAGCCTCCAGAGCCGCGGCGGCCTGACGGGCGGTTTCCTCGGCGTCAAAGATGCCGAAGACCGCCGCGCCGCTGCCGGTCATCAGGGCAGCCCGGGCGCCGTGGGCGGTGAGGGCTTCCTTGAGGGAGGCGGTGTCCGCTCCGCCGACGCAGACTTCCAGGGCGTTGCCGGCGGTGTCACAGATCCCGCCCAGATCCCCGGCCCGGATGGCCTCCTCCTGGGCGGCGCAGTCGGGATGGGTGGGGGAACCGATCTCGTCGTAGGCCGCAAAGGCAGCCGGGGTCGAGATGCCGTAGCCCGGCATCACCACCGTAAACCAGCAGTCGGGGCAGGGGGGCAGGGCCTTGATGAGGTCCCCCAGACCCTGAACCCGGCAGGTGCCGCCCATCAGGGCAAAGGGGACGTCCGCCCCCACCGAGGCTCCCAGGGCGCACAGTTCGGTCATGGACAGATGGGCGCCATAGAGGGCATTGAGGCCCACCAGAACGGCGGCGGCATCGGCGGAGCCGCCCGCCATGCCGGCCCGCACCGGGACAGTCTTGCGGATGGTGATGTCAGCCCCGGCCAGCAGGCCGGTGTAGTGGAAAAAGGCCAGAGCGGCCTTGTAGGCGGTGTTTTTGGGCCCGGTGGGAATCCGGGTGCCGGGGAGCCGCAGGACCAGGTCCTCGCTGCGCCGGAGGGTCACCTGCTCGTACAGGTTGACCGCCTGCATGACCATATCCAGGGCGTGGTAGCCGCCCGGCAGGATGCCCACCACGTCCAGGGAGAGATTCAGCTTGGCCGGAGCCAGGACGCTGACGCTCTGAAGGGGTGCTGCCATGGGTGTTCCTCCTTACTTGGCCCGTTCCTGCAAAAAGGCGGCGATGCGGCGCAGGGCCTCCCGCAGATGGTCCACCGAATAGGCATAGGACACCCGGCAGAAGCCCTCGCCCGACGCGCCGAAGGCGTCGCCCGGCACCAGAGCCACGTGTTTTTCCTGCAGCAGGGTGGTGCAGAATTCCTGGCTGGTCATGCCGGTGGACTGGATGCAGGGGAAGGTGTAGAAAGCGCCCTGGGGCTCAAAGCAGGTCAGGCCCAGATCGTTGAAGCCCTTGACCACCAGACGGCGGCGCATGTTGTACTCCTCGCGCATCCGCTCGATCTCGTTGTCGCACTCCCGCAGAGCCACGATGGCGGCGTACTGGCTGGTGGTGGGGGCGCTCATGATGGCGCTCTGATGAATCTTGGTCATGACCTTGATGATAGGCTCGGGGCCGCAGGCATAGCCCAGGCGCCAGCCGGTCATGGCGTAGCTCTTGGAAAAGCCGTTGACTACGATGGTCCGCTCCCGCATCCCCGGCAGGGAGGCGATGGACACGTGGCGGGGGCCGTAGGTCAGCTCGGCGTAAATCTCATCCGACAGGACGATGATGTCGGTGCCCTGCAGCACCTCGGCCACCGCTTCCAGGTCCTCCCGGCTCATGACTGCGCCGGTGGGGTTGTTGGGGAAGGGCATGATCAGCAGCTTGGTTTTGGGGGTGATGGCCTGGCGCAGGGCCTCGGCGTTCAGGCGGAACTGGTCCTCCCGGCGGCAGGGCAGATGCACCGGCACGCCCCCCGACAGGGTGGTGATGGGGTCATAGCAGACAAAACAGGGCTCGGGGATGATGACCTCGTCCCCCGGGGAGATGAGGGCCCGGATGCACATGTCGATGGCCTCGCTGCCGCCCACCGTCACCAGGATTTCCCGCATGGGGTCATAGCGCAGATCCATCCGCCGCTCCAGATAGCGGGAAATTTCGATCCGCAGCTCCTTCAGGCCGGCGTTGGAGGTGTACTTGGTGTGGCCCATCTCCAGGGATTCGATGCCGGCCTCCCGGATGGCCCAGGGGGTCTTGAAGTCGGGCTCGCCGACGCCCAGGCTGATGCACTCGGGCATATCGGCGGCCAGGTCGAAAAATTTGCGGATGCCGGACGGACGCATGGCCGCCGCAGCAGGCGCAATCAGCTTATCGTAGTCCATCACAGTACGCACTCTCTTTCGTCGATCTCTTCCAGCTGGTAGAGCTTGCCCTCCCGCTTGTAGATGCGGAGGACAAAATGGGTGGCGGTGGACAGCACGTCGTCCAGGGGGGACAGGCGCTTGGCCACAAACAGGGCCACCTCCTGGAAGGTCTTGCCCCGGATCACCAGCTGCAAATCGTAGCCGCCGCTCATCAGCAGCACGCTCTCCACCTCGTCGAAGGAGGCGATGGTGGTGGCAATCTCATCGAAGCCGCGGCTCTTCTTGGGGGAGACGTGGAGCTCGATGACGGCTTCCACCAGGTCAACCCCGACTTTTTCCCAGTCCACCAGGGTCTTGTAGCCCTTGATATAGCCCTTGGCGGCGGCTTCGTCCATCAGGGCGGCAACCTCGTCCACCGGTTTGTCCAGCATGGCCGCAATGTCCTCCAGGGGGAGGCGGGCGTTGTTTTCCAGTAATTTCAAAAGCTGTTCCATATCCTTACACTCCTTCTCTTTAACAGAATAAAACAAGTATAGCACACCCCCGGCCGGATTGCACCTGCTTTTTGGGTGGTTTGGGGGCGTGAAAGGGGCGGTTCGCCTTTTTTTCTAAAAGGAGTGTTCAAAATTCGTCAAATCTGCTATACTAAATACGTTGAGGGGCCGCCCGGCCCCGCCATTTGCCTGCAAGTGAGAAGAGGGACGGAATATGAAAGCGTTTATTACTGTCGTCGGCAAAGACACCGTAGGCGTTGTCGCCCGTGTATCCAGCCTGTGCAGCGAGCTGGGCATCAACATCGAGGACATCACCCAGAGCATTCTGCAGGGTATGTTCGCCATGATTATGCTGGTGGATCTGGGCGGTTGCAATGTGAGCCATGAGGAGCTGCGCCGCCGCACCGACGCCTTGGCCGGTGAGATGGATATGCAGATCACCCTGACCCGGCAGGAAGTCTTTGACGCCATGCACACCATCTGACGGGAGGGGAGTACATCAAATGAGTATGTTCAACACGGGGGATATCCTCGAAACCATTGAGATGTTCACCCAGGAGAACCTGGACGTCCGCACCGTGACCATGGGCATCAGCCTGCTGGACTGCATCGACCCCGACCCGGCCCGGGCCTGTGAGAAGATCTACCGCAAGATCACCACCCGCGCCGCCAAGCTGGTGTCCACGGTGGATGCCGTCTCGGAGGAGTACGGCATTCCCATCATCAACAAGCGGATCAGCGTCACCCCCATCGCCATGCTGCTGGGGGCCTGCCCCGACGCCGACCCGGTGGACTTTGCCAAGACCCTGGACGCCGCCGGCAAGGCCGTGGGCGTCAACTTTGTGGGCGGCTACACCGCTCTGGTGCACAAGGGCTTTTCGGCCGGCGACAAGCGGCTGATTGAGTCCATTCCCCGGGCCCTGGCCCAGACCGACATTGTGTGCAGCTCGGTGAACATCGGCGCCACCAAGGCCGGCCTGAACATGGACGCCGTCAAGCTGATGGGCCAGGCCGTCCGCAAGACTGCCGAACTGACCGCCGACCGCCAGTGCATCGGCGCCGCCAAGCTGGTGGTCTTCTGCAACGCGCCCGAGGATAACCCCTTTATGGCCGGCGCCTTCCACGGCGCAGGCGAGCCCGACTGTGAGATTCACGTGGGCGTTTCGGGCCCCGGCGCCGTCCGCGCCGCCCTGGCCCGCCTGCCCAAGGACGCCCCCATCGACGAGGTGGCCAACCTGGTCAAGCGCACCGCCTTCAAGATCACCCGTGTGGGCCAGCTGGTGGCCAACCTGGTCTCCCGTGAGCTGGGCGTCCCTGCCGGCATCATCGACCTGTCCCTGGCCCCCACTCCTGCCATTGGCGACAGCGTGGCCAACATTCTGGAGGAGATGGGCCTGGAGACCTGCGGCTGCTGCGGCACCACCGCCTGCCTGGCCCTGCTGAACGATGCCGTCAAGAAGGGCGGCGTCATGGCCTCCAACCATGTGGGCGGCCTGTCGGGCGCCTTCATCCCGGTCAGCGAGGACGCCGGCATGATCCATGCCGCCGAGACCGGCTGCCTGACCATCGAGAAGCTGGAGGCCATGACCGCGGTCTGCAGCGTGGGCATTGATATGGTCATCATTCCCGGCGACACCCCCGCCTCGGTCATCAGCGGCCTGATCGCCGACGAGGCCGCCATCGGCATGGTCAACTCCAAGACCACCGCCGTCCGCGTCATCCCCGCCATCGGCCGCAAGGCCGGCGAGGTGCTGGACTTCGGCGGGCTGCTGGGCTATGGCCCCATCATGCCCATCAACCAGAAGGACCCCTCGGTGTTCATCAACCGCGGCGGCCGCCTGCCCGCCCCCATGCAGTCCCTGAAAAACTAAACGGAGCCGGGATTTCGGCCCCGTCTGTGCATAAAACCCCCTTCCCCCGGGCAAGATACCGGCAGGAAGGGGGGCTTTTTGTGCAGACCTTTTATAAAATCTGTTTGTGTCTGATGATCGTCGGCGGCATCAACTGGGGTCTGATCGGACTGTTTCAGTTCGACCTGGTTGGCTGGCTGCTGGGCGGCAGCACCTCGCTGTGGTCCCGCATCGTGTTCACGGTGGTGGGTGCAGCCGCCCTGTGCGGCATCCCGGGCCTGTTCAGCAACATGGCAGAAGAATAACACAGAAAAAGGGCCTGCTCCCGCAAAGACGGGGCAGGCCCTTTTGGCTCAGACAGGGTTACAGCAGGGGGATGCCGGCCTTGGCGCAGGCTTCCCGGGTGTGGGCGTCCCAGACGGTGGCCTGGACTTCGCCGATGTGGGCGCTGCCCAGCAGCAGCATGCACAGCCGGCTCTGGCCGATGCCGCCGCCGATGGTGTAGGGCAGCTCGCCGGCCAGCAGGGCCTTGTGGAAGGGCAGGGTGCGGCGGTCGTCGCAGCCGGCCTCGGTGAGCTGGCGGTCCAGGCTCTCGGGGCTGACGCGGATGCCCATGCTGCTCAGCTCATAGCTGCACTCCAGCGGGTTGTTCCAGAACAGCAGGTCGCCGTTCAGGTCCCAGTCGTCGTAGTCGGGGGCCCGGCCGTCGTGGGGCTTGCCGCTGCGCAGCTTGCGGCCGATCTGCATCAGGAAGGTGGTGCCGTGTTCCTTGACAAAGGCGTTTTCCCGCTCTTTGGGGGTCAGGTCAGGGTACAGGTCCTCCAGCTCCTGGCTGGTGATGAAGGTCACATTGGGGTTGTGGAGGGGCAGCTCCTGTAGCTGGGGGAACATGGCGTGGAGGTTCATCTCGGTGGCGCACACCGCCGACACGATGGCCCGCACCACGTTCTTCAGGTAGTCCAGGTTCCGGTCCTCCTCACGGATCATCTTCTCCCAGTCCCACTGGTCCACATAGACCGAGTGGAGGTTGTCCAGCTCCTCGTCCCGGCGGATGGCGTTCATGTCGCAGTACAGGCCCTTGCCCACATGGAAATCGTAGTCCTTCAGGGCTTTGCGCTTCCACTTGGCCAGGGACTGGACCACCTCGGCGGTGACGCCGGTGTCCTTCATATCAAAGGATACCTTCCGCTCCACGCCGTTCAGGTCGTCGTTGAGGCCGGTGGACGCCTCCACAAACAGAGGGGCCGACACACGGCGGAGGTTCAGGGTGGCACACAGGGTATCGGCAAACAGCCGCTTGACGGTGCCGATGGCCATTTGGGTGTCGTAGAGGTTGAGGGCGGGCTTGTAGCCCGCAGGCAGGATGATGTTGCTCATAATACTTTCCCCTTTTCACACAGAGCACGCCGCGCACCGGCGCGCCATAGATATTACAAATTATCGCACAAGAAGGGACGATTGTAAAGGGGCAGGGTTGCAACAAAGGCCGCGCGGCGGTATAATGAAGGCAACACATTTTGTGCAACGAAAAAAGGAGAGAGCTGCCATGCAGATTTTTAATACCCTCACCAGGCAAAAGGAAGAGTTTATCCCCCAGGAGCCTGGAGTCTACCGCATTTATGTCTGCGGCCCCACCGTTTACAATTACATCCACATCGGCAACGCCCGGCCCCTGATCGTCTTTGACACCCTGCGCCGCTACCTGGAGTACCGGGGCAACAAGGTGCTGTACGTGTCCAACATCACCGACATCGACGACAAGCTGATTACCCGCGCCAAAGAGGAGGGCACCTCCATGCAGGAGGTGGCCCAGCGCTTTGAGGCCGAGTACAAGAAGGATGCCGCCGGCCTGAACTGCCTGCCTCCCACCGTCCAGCCCCGTGCCACCGAGCACGTCCAGCAGATTCTGGACATCGTGGCCGACCTGATCGCCAGCGGCCACGCCTATGTGGCCCGCAACGGGGACGTGTATTTCCGTGTCCGCAGCGACGAGGGCTACGGCAAGCTGAGCCACCTGAATCTGGACGACCTGGAGAGCGGCAACCGCGCCCTGCGCAGCCAGATGGACGACGACCTGAAGGAAGATCCCGCCGACTTCGCCGTCTGGAAGGCTGCCAAGCCCGGCGAGCCCGCATGGGACAGCCCCTACGGCCCCGGCCGTCCCGGCTGGCACATTGAGTGCAGCGCCATGAGCCGCACCCACCTGGGCAAGACCATCGACCTCCACTGCGGCGGCCAGGACCTGATCTTCCCCCACCACGAGAACGAGATCGCCCAGAGCGAGTGCGCCAACGGCTGCACCTTTGCCCGCTACTGGATGCACAACGGCTTCATCAACGTGGACAATCAGAAGATGTCCAAGAGCCTGCACAACTTCTTCACGGTGCGGGATGTGGCCAACATCTACGGCTATGAGCCCATCCGCTACTTCATGCTGACCGCCGGCTACCGGATGCCCCTGAACTACACCGTGGACCTGATCGAGAGCTGCAAGAACAGCCTGGAGCGGCTGTACACCTGCCGGGAGAACCTGGACTTCGTGCTGAGCCAGGGCAGCTTCGGCGCCGACGAGACCCTGAAGGAAAAGGCTGCCGCCGCCCGCCAGAAGTTCTGCACCGCCATGGACGACGACCTGAACACCCCCGACGCACTGGCCGCCCTGTTCGACCTGGTGAAGGAGATCAACACCCTGTCGGCTTCCTCCACCAAGGAGGCCCTGGAGACCGCCGCCGCCGCCTTTGACGAGCTGGCCGGGGTGCTGGGCCTGCTGTACAACCGGAAGAAGGACGAGGTCCCTGCCGACGTGATGGAGCTGGTGGAAAAGCGGGCCGCCGCCAAGAAGGCCAAGGACTGGGCCACCGCCGACGCCCTGCGGGCCGAGATCACCGCCAAGGGCTGGGCCGTCAAGGACACCGCCCAGGGTCCCCAGCTGAGCCGGATCTAAAACTTCCCAAAATAGGGAAAGCAAGGGCAGTATAATCCCGTCATTGACCGAAACTGCGCTTTGCTGTAAAATAAAAGCGGGGCATGCCCCTATATCACCTGCTTTTTGTAAGGAGGGACATTATGCTGAGAAAACGGATCGCCGCACTGGCGCTTGCAGCCGTCATGGCCTGTACAGCGACTGTGCCGGCCCTGGCGGCGGCTTCCAACACCGAACAGCCCGCCGTCCAGGCCCTGAAGGAAGACAACGCACTGGTTGCCATCCGCATTGAGGCCACAGACAACGCTGTCTATGGTTCGCCCATCAATGTGACCATCCGCGCCACCCCCGAGGATACACAGTACATCGCTGTGGTCCTGGGCATCAGCGGCGAGGCAAAGGGCTTTGTCACCCTGCTTATGCCCGAGAAGGTCCGCATCCTGCTCGAGCTGATCCCCCTGCCGTCCTCCATGTCGGCAGACCCCGCCAACACCAAGAACTTCAACCTCTACCGCTACCTGAAACAGCTGATTGACGGCAACGACGTCAGCGTCCTGATCCGGGTGGCCGAGGAGCTGACCTCCCTGATGGCTGTGCTGCAGTACTATGTACCGGCGCTGCAGGACGTGGTCTCGGGTATGAATGGCGCGCTGGAACTGATCCGCCGCTACCTGCCCGAGGACCTGGTTACCCACATCTATGTGGATGAGCAGCCTGTGGACTCCGGCAACTATGTGGCCGGAGCGGTCACCCTGAACAAGGGCGACGTCAACACCGGCGGCCTGGCCTTCTTCAAGGTGGCCCGCAAGAGTGAGGGCGTCCGGCAGTACTGGACCCAGCAGACTCCCGCCACCATGACCGTTGCGGAGGCACAGAACTTCAACTTCGCCGCGGTAGTGGAAGTGGACGGCGCCGTCCTGGAAAACCCCAAGGTCTCTTATACCTATAAGAAGAAGGGCGGTTTCCTGGGCCTGGGCAGCACGACCACCACCGAGCCTCCCACCGAGCCGGGCGAATACGTCCAGACCGCTGTGGTGGAGGGCAACTACAAGGCGGCCAACATCAGCCGCACCTTTGTCATCGCGGAGCCGGCCCTGCTGCCCGCCTCGTGATCCCCCCATGACCTGACAAAAAGACCCCGCCGCTTCCGGCTTGCACCGGAGGCGGCGGGGTTTTCTCTTGGTTCTCTTGCAAAGCCGCGTTAAAAAAGAAAACAAAATGACGATTTTGCTATATCACGCTCTTGACACCCTGGGGGGGGTATGATTAAATGGGTATATATAAATTATAAAGTGTTCCTGTATAAGCAGAGAATAAAAGGAGGACTTTCTATGCGCGCAAAACGATGGATCGCAGCTGTTCTGGCGGCGGCGCTGGCGGTCATGATGCTGGCCGGCTGTGACGGCAGCAGCAGTAGCAGCAGTGACAGCGGCAATAGCAGCAGCGGCGGCAATAATAGCAGCAGTAGCAGCAGTGATAACGGCAATGGTAACGGCGGTGGGAGTAGCGGTAGTAGCAGTAGCGGCAGCATTTTCGACAGCACAGACGGGAAGCTGGATGTCAACGAAGTCAACCGGATGCTGAAAGCGGCAAAAAGCGAAATAACCTGCGCTTCTTCAACGGAAATGGACCAGTTCGTGGAAGCGTTTGCCGGCAAGGTAAAAGCAACCAAAGAGGCGGACTTCTCGATCACGATGTTTCAGGATGAACTGAACCAGGGAGCCAAAGATAAGTGGGGCAATGATAAAAGAAGCTCGGTAGCCATACTGGCGGCGCTTGGGTACCAGATGATGGGATATAGCACCATTGAACGGTCAGTGGTGGAAACAATTTTGCAATGGGAATCTGGTGAATTAATCACCCCAATGCCGGAGAAGTTCAATGTCGGCGGGTACAAAGTACACACCCAGGGCGGCCAGCAATATTGGATCCTCTGCTTTACCTGGGCCGATGCGTCCAATGCACCCGACGCGGGCTCCCAAGCAAGCCGGTAATTTAGAAAATGCAGAAAAAATGGCCCCCGGAAAAAGCCTTTCGGCCTTCTCCGGGAGCCGCTTTTTTATGCGTTTTTCAGGTCAATCCGCCGTGTCGGACGGCGGGATGGATGTTCGATCAGCCCTTGCCGGCGCAGCCGAACAGCTCAATCTTTTCCTTGCACTTGTCGATGATGGCCTGAGAGCCGGGAGCCAGCAGCTTGCGGGGGTCGAAGCCCTTGCCCTGCTGATCCTTGCCAGCCTCGATATACTTGCGGGTAGCCTCAGCGAAGACCAGCTGGCACTCGGTGTTGATGTTGATCTTGCAGACGCCCAGGCTGATGGCCTTTGCGATCATCTCGTCGGGGATGCCGGTGCCGCCGTGCAGGACCAGAGGGATGTTGTTGGTGGCCTTGTGGATGCGGTCCAGAGCCTCAAAGTCCAGGCCCTTCCAGTTGGCGGGGTAGACGCCGTGGATGTTGCCGATGCCGGCAGCCAGGAAGTCGACGCCCAGCTCGGTGATGCGGGCGCACTCAGCGGGGTCAGCGATCTCGCCGGTGCCCACGACGCCGTCCTCGACGCCGCCGATGGAACCCACCTCAGCCTCGATGGACATGCCATGAGCGTGAGCCAGAGCCACCAGCTCCTTGGTCTTCTCCACGTTCTCCTCGATGGGGTAGTGGCTGCCGTCGAACATGATGGACGAGAAGCCGGCCTCAACGCAGGCCTTGCAGCCCTCGTAGCTGCCGTGGTCCAGGTGCAGAGCCACGGGAACAGTGATGTTCATGGACTCCACCATGGCCTTGACCATGGCAGCGACGGTCTTGAAGCCGGTCATGTACTTGCCGGCGCCCTCGGACACACCCAGGATGACGGGGCTCTTGGTCTCCTCGCAGGCAGTCAGGACTGCCTTGGTCCACTCCAGGTTGTTGATGTTAAACTGGGGCACGCCATAGTGGCCGTCCCGAGCCTTCAGAAGCATTTCAGTTGCATTTACCAGCATTGTTCTTACCTCCAGCATCTATTTTCCTATGAAAAAACATAGACTCAGCTTGTCCGCCGTCCTGGCGGACCCCTGCTTCTCCAGTATAACCGAAACAGAAGCCAAAATCAATCACAAGCCCGGTTTTTATGTGTTTTTTTTGTCAAACCTGCGGTGCGGGCCCAGGCGAAGATATACTGTTGGGCGATGCCGGCGTAGCCGCCGGTTTTCCGGTTCAGATAGGCGGCGGGGTCCTTGACCCGGGCGGTGAACAGGGTCTGGTCCGCCCGGCGAATCCACACGTCGATGGGGTAGGCCTCCCAGCGCCCCAGTCCGTACAGCAAAACGCAGTCGGCCACCTTGGGCCCCACGCCGCGGACCTCCATCAGTTTGGCTTTGGCCTCGGCCAGAGGCAGGGCCCGCAGCTGGGCCTCGGTCAGGTCCCCGGCGGCCACCCGGCGGGCGGCGTCCAGAATGTAGCCGCTGCGCCATCCGGCCCGCAGAAAGGCCAGGTCTTCCTCGGCCAGCGGGGCCAGGCGCTGGGCAGTGGGAAAGGCGTACCGCTCCCCGCTGGCGTCCAGCGGTTCCCCCAGACCCCGGCAGAGCCGGTCCACAATCCCCTTGATCCGGGGGATGTTGTTGTTCTGGCTGATTAAAAAGGTAATCAGCGTCTCAAAAAAGGGCTGCCGCAGCACCCGGATGCCCGGGGCGCAGTCGATGCAGCCGGCCAGCCCCGGGTGGGCGGCCCGCATCTGTTCCAGCAGCCGGGGATAGTCCAGGTCCAGCGCGAAATACCCGGCCCAGAATTCCGGCTCGGCGGCGGGGTCGGGCCCGGCCAGGCCGGTGATTTCCAGCCGGTCCCCGGCGGTTTCCCGGACCTGCACCGCCCGGCCCTCCACAATGCCGGTCCAGCTGCCGTCGGGCTGGGGCTGCCAGCGGAAACACTGCCCGCAGTCCAGGGTCTGGGCCAGGGAAAGGCCCTGTGCGTTCCATTCCAAATGGGTGTCCTCCTTTGGTGTGACCAACGCTCCCGGCGCCGGTTTTGCACCGCCCGGGTGGAAAAGGGCGGCGGGGCAGGGGGCGGAATTTTTCACAGTCTTTTCAACAGTATATCACATTCGTCAAAGGGATGTCGGCATTTTCTGCAAAGCGGGCCAAATTTCGGACTCGAAAATAGTCAGCTTTCCATCTTGAAAAATACAAATCGTAACCCGCAGCCGCGAGGACTTTCCGGTGGAATGGTTGAAAAGTTGGTTGAAAGGGTTGAATTCCACACCGGAAAGGGGCTTTGAGGCTAAAGTTTTTCACTTTTTCCACCGTGTTTTCAACTTGTGGAAAAATTAGGACCCGTTTACAACTCGTATATGGGCCCGAATGTTGAAAACTTTTTGCCTTTCCGGCGGCCTGCGGTATGGGTGCAGGGCCGCTGGCCCATACTCCCTGAAAAAGGAAGAAACCTCCGGTTCTGCCCGTCCGCACCCGGCGGGAAAATCCCGGCCCGGGAGCCGGGCGGGCGTTTCTTAACATCTCAGATACACCTGGGTGTATCTGAAAACACCTCCACGCTGTCTCCTTCTGCCCCAAAGCGCATCTGCCGCGTTGCAGTCGCTTGCATTCCACCAAGGAGTGCGGCGCTCCTGCGCCTTGCAGCTGTATCTTTGGGGCGAACGATTCAGCATGTTTGCATTCTCAGATACACCCTAGCAATACCGCGCGGCTTATGTTATACTTTACCATAGATTATCATTTTGCCGCGGCTTTTGGCCCATGCGGCAGATACAGGAGGACATATCATGCAAGAAAACAGACCGCGCAGCCTCCGCCCGGGCAGCAGGGCTGACAAGACCCAGCAGGGTCAGGAGTCGCAGCCGAACGAGCGCCTGGTCTATGGGAAAAATCCGGTGGCCGAGCTGCTCAAGAGCGGCGCCGGTGTGGACACCGTCATGCTGGCCGAGGGGATGGCCCCGGCCGTTGCATCCTATTACACCGCCCTGGCCAAAGAGGCCGGCGCCACCATCAAGCGGGTGCACCCCAACAAGCTCCGGCTGCTGACCGGCACCGAGAGCCACCAGGGTGTGGCGGCCTTTGCCAGCGAGATCGCCTATGTGGAGGTGGAAGAAATGCTGGAGGCCGCCCGCAGCAAGGGCGAGCCCCCCTTCCTGGTCATCAGCGACGGGATGGAGGACCCCCACAACCTGGGCGCGGTGATGCGCTCGGCGCTGCTGTGCGGGGCCCATGGCATCATCATTCCCAAGCGGGGCGGCGCGTCGGTGACCCCCACCGTCATCAAGGCCAGCGCCGGCGCCGCCGAGCGGCTGCCGGTGGCCCGGGTGGTCAACATCAGCGAGACCATCCGCCGCCTGAAAGAGGAAGGCGTCTTTGTCTACTGCGCCGATATGGACGGCGTGTCCCTGCGCAAAAACAACCTGACCGGGCCCATCGCCCTGGTGCTGGGCAGTGAAGGCAGCGGGGTGTCGCAGCTGGTGAAAAAGCGGTGCGACGGGGTGCTGCGGCTGGACATGGCCGCCGCCAACACCGGCGTGGACAGCTATAACGTTTCGGTGGCAGCCGGGATCATTCTGTACGAGATTCAGACCCAGCGCGCCGGTGCGGTGAAATAACCGAGGGCCAGACAGCCCCCGGATGGGAGGGACAAGGATGCCAAAGGATTCCGAACGCCGTGAGATGACCCGGCAGGAGATGGAACAGAAGGAAAAAGAAAAGTTCAACACGTTTTTCACCACCAGCGTGGCCCAGGTGCCGGAGGAGATGATCAACCCCACCCGGGCCGCCAGCCAGCCCGACCGCAAACACGGCCTGCTGGCCCGGTTCTTCGGCAAAAAGGAGAAAGCCGGCGGCCTGTCCCCGGAGAATGAACCCGAGGAAGAGCTGTTCTGGGCCGAGACGCCCATTGCTCCCGCCCCCACCGGTGAGATCATGCTGGACAGCTCGGCCCCCGCCAAAGAACCGCCGGTGGTCACCCCCTCTCTGGAGGAATTGACCCTGGAACTGGAGGGCGCAAACGAGAAGCCGGTCCGGGCTCCGGAAGCCCCCCGCCCGGCCTCCAAGGCCGAACCCGCCCCGAAACCGGTCCAGACAGCCCCCGCCGTCAAACCGGCCGTCTCTGCCCCCGAGGAAAAGCGGGAGGAAGCCGGTTCCGCCGCCGCCAAACTGGCCGCCGAACTGGAAAAGCCGCCTCTCTCGGCGGCCGCACGGGCCGAGGCCCGGCGGGCAGCCGCCCGGCCGGCCGCTTCGGCAGCACCGCAGACCACCGTCCGGGCCGCTGCTCCGGCTCAGCCGGTCAAAACAGCGCCGGTGGTGAAAGCCGCCGCCCAGGTCAAACCGGCGGCCAAGCCGGTGCAGACAGCCGTCTCCGCCGCCCCGGCCCAGAGTCCGGCCCCCGAGGCTGCCCCCAAAGCCGCCGCCAAACCCGCTGCAGCTGCGGCCCAGCCGGAACCCGTTTCCGCCCCGCCCAGCAGTGAGCGGGAAAAACTCCAGTGGATGCTGGACGGCGGCAAGGGGATTCCCACATCCCGGAAAAAGAAGGTCGTCCAGCCGGAGGAGGACAAGGAGATCACCCAGCAGGTGGGCGGCTTCCACTTCTTCGGCGTAGGGGAGGATGAAGCACCCCGGGGCGATGCCTTTGGCCAGGGCATGGAGGACACCATGAGCCTGGAGCTCCACGAGGACAGCGAGGAACCCGCCTCCGCCGCTGAGCAGGCCTCCGCCCCCGAGCAGGCCGTCAAGGCAAAGGGCCGCCGCAAGGGCAAAAAGGCCCGGGTTGAGGCAGCTCCTGCGGAGCACGCCGCAGCCCATACCGCCCCGGAACATGCGGCCGCCGCCGAGACCTCCGCCCAGGAGGAACCCGCCCCGGAGCCGGCCGCCGGGGCCGAGCTGCCCCAGACCGGCGAGGAGGCGGCCCAGGCTCTGGACCAGACCGTGGCCGCCATGAATCTGCGCTGTGCCCTCAGCGGCATTCTGGCCGCCGCCCTGATTTGGGCCGGGTTTATTTATGAGGGTTTCCTGCCCGGGATGGCAGGCCTCAGCCCCGACACCGCCCCGGCGGCCTTTATGGGCGCCAACCTGCTGCTGTTGGCGGCAGCGCTGGCAGTGTCCCGCAACACCATGCGGGATGGCCTGCTGGGCCTGGTGAAAGCCCCCTCCTATGACACCATGCCGGCGCTGGCCGGTGCGGCGGCACTGCTCCAGTCTCTGGTGGCCCTGCTGAACCCCGCCGCCTACCAGGGCACCACCCTGACCCTCATGAGCGGCGCGGCCGCTCTGGTCCTGTTCCTGAACAATCTGGGCAGCCGCCTGCTGGCGGTGTCGGTCCGGGATGGCTATAAGGTAGCCACCAGCGGGGTGGCCCACGAGGGCGCCTACCGGGTGCAGGACAAGGAACTGATCCACAGTCTGGACCCGGCCCAGGAGGCAAGAGACCCCTGGATTCTCCTCAGCCGCCCCGTGGAAGGGGACGGCTCCTTCCTGGCCCAGAGCTTCGGCCCCCACACCGGGGAAAAGAAAATCCAGACCTTCTCCCGCGTCCTGCTGGGATGCGCTGCGGTGGGCGGCGTCTATATGCTGCTGACCGGCAAGGGATTCAACGGCGGGGCTGCGGCCATCGCCTCCATCCTCTGCCTGGGCGCGCCCTTGTCCTCCACCCTGATTGCGGGCCTGACCGCCCTGCGGACCGAACGGACCGCCGGCGCCGTGGGCGCTGTGATTCCGGGCTGGGCCGGCGTGGAAGAGCTGAACGGCATCGACACCGTACAGGTGGACGCCGGGGAACTGTTCACCCCCGAGAGCGCCCAGCTGGAAGATATCCGCATCTTCAAGGGCGGCCGCATCGACCGGGCCATCCTGTATACCGCCAGCGTCCTGAACCAGGGATGCAATACCCTCAGCCAGTTGTTCCGCCACATCATCGCCGACCGCACCGACATCCTGCCCCCGGTGAAGGATCTGGAACGCCACACCGGTTTGGGCTTCTCGGCCTGGTGCGAAAACAACCGCATCCTCATCGGCACCCGTGCCTATATGGAACAGGAAGGGATTGCCCTGCCTGAGGCCGGCTACGAGGCCCAGCATTCCCAGGACGGCGAGCTGCAGATTTTGTATCTGGCGGTGTCGGGCAATATGTACGCCATGTTTGTGCTGCGGTATATCGGCGGCAAGCACGCCGCCCGCTGCCTGTCCATCCTGCAGAAGGAGAACATCCGGGTGCTGGTCACCTGCCAGGACCCCTCCCTGACGGCAGATAAGATTGCGGCGGCCTACCATCTGCCCGAGGGGCTGATTACGGTGCTGGACGAGGCCCAGAGCAGCGCTCTGACCCCGGCCATCAGCCCGGTGAGCGACGCTCCCAGCTGCATGCTGCACCTGAAGGGCTTCACCAGCCTCACCGGCGGCCTGCGGGCCGCCCAGCGGGCCCAGGCAGCGGAATCCGCCGGCGTCATGATCCAGCTGGTCTCGACGGGCTTCTCGGCCCTGATCGGCCTGCTGCTGAGCTATTCCGGCAGCGTGGGCACCCTGTCTCTGCTGGTGGTTCTGATGTATCAGGCCGCCTGGAGCGGCCTGGGAATCGCCGTCGCCGCTATGAAACAGCACAACTGAAACCCTATTGTGAAATAAATGAGAATTATTCTTAAAAACTTCCCGAAACCCTTGAATTCTGAACATCGTTGAAGTATAATAAAGCCACAGCCTGAATGCAGGCAGCGAGTAAATGAACCCAACGCAAACCAAGCGTTCAACAAATCTATCAACGACAAAGGAGAGACAACTTATGGAACTGAAGGGCAGCAAGACCGAGAAAAACCTGATGGAAGCATTTGCCGGCGAGAGCCAGGCCCGCAACAAGTACACCTACTTTGCCAGCCAGGCAAAGAAGGAAGGCTATGTCCAGATGGCCAAGATCTTTGAGGAGACCGCCAACAACGAGAAGGAGCACGCCAAGATCTGGTTCAAGCTGCTGAACGGCGGCGAGATCCCCGACACCGCTACCTGCCTGAAGATGGCAGCCGGCGGCGAGCACGACGAGTGGACCGAGATGTACCCCCGCATGGCTCAGGAGGCCAAGGAGGAGGGCTTCAACCAGATCGCTGCCCTGTTCACCATGGTGGCCGGCATCGAGAAGGAGCACGAGGAGCGCTACCTGGCTCTGGCCGAGAACCTGGCCAACAATCAGGTCTTCGCTCGTGAGGAGCAGCAGGTTTGGCAGTGCTCCAACTGCGGCTACACCTATATCGGCAAGTCCGCTCCTCTGAAGTGCCCCGTCTGCGCACATCCCCAGGCTTACTTTGAGCTGAAGGTCAAGAACTACTAATTCCTGACCCCCAGGGGCAAAACAAAACCAAATAAAAACTCCCCGGTGCTGCAAAGCATCGGGGAGTTTTTTTGCTGTGCGGCGGCGGTCAAAACCGCCGGCCCGGCGCCGGACGCCGGGGCCTTCGGAGGCAAGCAGGGACCTGGCCGGGACGGGCGCAGAGCGCCGGATGGACCAAAGCGGCCAGGCCGGTGCGGAAAGTTACAGATCCAGTTTGCCTTCCACCTTGTTGACCACATAGTAGGCGGCGCCGTCCTCGGGCTTGATATAAATCTTGCAGGACTGGACACCCACCTTGTGGGTCAGACGGTAGTCGGTCTTGGCCCGCTCCACAATATCGGTCACGTTGTACTGGTGACCGCCCGTTTCGATATAGATCTCGGGAGAAAGAGGCGGGCGGCCCCGGCGCGGGGTCGATTTTGCGGATTTCTGGGTTTTGCGCTTGGGCTCAGAAGCCGGAGCATCTTGCGCCGGAACTTCGGGCAGGGGCGTATCGACGGATGCGGCAGCTTTCTTTGCGGACATTTCCATCCACCTTTCTTTCGTTTTTTTATGGGGAACCGCCGCAGCACCCGGGCTGCGGGGCAGAAACACTGACTATTTATATAATATAAAGTTGTGCTTCATTTGTAAAGTCTTTTTTGAAAAAAGATGCCCCGCAGCGCCCAGAAATAACCCCATAAATACCCGGCTGTGAAAAAGATCCTGTGCTGCCTGCTTTTGCCATTTCCGCCCCATAAACCATCGCCCGGCCGCCGGCGGTGGAAAACTGCTTTCGGGGCACAAACAAAATCCCCGATCTGTGTTTTACGGCGCGGTCAAAAGCCGGGCCGCCGGGGGAAACCCGGCCGTTCCGCAGCCCCCGGCCCAGAGCCGGAACAGGAGACAAATGACGCCGCCCCGGCGCAGACACCCGGCCGCATGGGCGGGACGCCCGGCGCAAAATCCGGGGCGAGAAACTTTCCGCTTGATTTTGACCTCCAAATACGCTATAATAACGTAGAAGATAAGCCGGTGTGTCGGAATGGCAGACGAGGGGGACTCAAAATCCCTTGTGCTAATCACACGTGTGGGTTCGACCCCCACCACCGGCACCAGATGCAGGCCCGGAATCCGTTGGATTCCGGGCTTTTTTGTTTTGTCGGCTGGATTCGGGCGGTGCGCCCGGGCCCTTTCTTTTTCTCGACGGATGGCGAATTTTACGCATAGCCCCTCGGATTTGGAATAACCGCTTTTTCATTGGGGCGGGGGCTATAAAATGAAAACAGAATACATGGAAACCGGCCCGGCGGCGCTGCAAAAACGGGTGCGGACAGCACCCTGGTGAGAAACGGAACAGTGACAGGCGGGGGCCGGCGCGCATAGTCTGGATAAGAGTACATAGTCTGTAGGGACGGGAAGCCCGCACAAGCGCCTGTCCCCAGAGGAAAGGGAACGGGAAATGGAACAGACGAATGGAATGGTATGGGTGATTGTTCCGGTGTACAATGCGGCGGACACCCTTCCCAGATGCCTGGACAGTCTGCTGCGGCAGACCTATCCCCGGTGGACGGCCTGCCTCATCGACGACGGTTCCACCGACAACAGTATGCAAATCTGCCAGAAGTACGCCAGACTGGACCCCCGGTTTGAGTGTCTGGCCAACCCCGGCCATTTTGGCCCCTCGGCCACCCGCAACCGGGGCCTGGGCCGGGCCCGGGGCACATATGTGGCGTTTCTGGACAGCGACGACTGGTGGGACTGCGAGTTTCTGGAAGAGATGGTGGTCATGGCCCGGCACTTTCAGGCGGATTTTGTCCAGTGCGGCTGGACCCTGGAGTGGCCCAATGGAAAAAGCCGCCCGGAGGAAAATACCTATCCGGATTTTCGCGTCTTTGACCGGGAGAATTTCTCCGGACCGCTGACCGAAATGCTGCGGGGCATCTCCATGAACCATGTGGCCCGCAAACTGGTGCGGCGGTCCCTTTTGGAGGGGCTGACCTTCTCCACCAAACTGGACACGGCGGAAGATCTGACCATGAGCTTTCAGCTTTTGATGCGGGCCCGGCGGATCGCCTTTGTGCCCGACCCCCTCTATCACTATTACCGCCACGGCGGCGGGCTGACCGGCCGCAGGCTGAGCTTTGGCCGGAAATGGGCGGCCAACCGGGCGGTGGCCCGGATGATGCAGGCCGCCATCCGGGGAACCGACTTTGACACAGTGCGGTTCCGGTTTCTGATATGGGCCCGCCCCTATCGTCTCCTTGCCTCCAAGGCCGTGCGGCTTTTGCGGGATCAATTCCATCGGAGTAAGGATCGTGTTCTGGAATGAGGAATGATGCGAGGAAATCATGCCGGACCCGCTCTCTGCGGGCCGAACGGAGCAAACGCCTGGGGGCCGACTGCGGGGTGACGGCGCTGGTCTGCGCCGTGCTAGGGGCCTGTTTGGTCCGGGAGGGCTGGATGGGCTGGCTCTGGTATGCCTGCCTGGGGATGGGGCCGGGTCTGACCCTTCTGTTCATGCGGTGGATGGAGGCCTATGACCACTTTACGGCCCGCCTGCGGGAGATCCTGATCTGCGTGGTCCTGTCCAATGTCTATGCCTTTGGGCTGGGCTGCGCGGCGGGGTTCGGACTGTTCCGGTCCCGGATGCTGCTGGCCCTTCAGGGGGCGGGGTTCTGCCTGCAAATGGCGGGAATGCTGCTGTGCAACGGGGGACTGTACCGGCGGTTTCATCATCCCGGCATCTACCGCAATCCGTCCCTTCTGGTGGTGGCGGCCCAGGGCTGTGAGGCCCGGCTCCGGCGCTTGAAATACGGGGTGCTGTCCGACTTTGACGCCTGGTATATGGTCATCGGCCAGCCCGGCCAGGAGGGACCGCCGGAGCTGTGGGAACGCCTGGAACACTCAGACTCCCTTTGCATCTTTGACAATGTGTGGGGCCCGGTCTATGACCGGCTGATGGACTGTGCCATGAAGGCGGGAAAAGAAGTCTACACCATCCCCCGCATGACCGAGACCAACGTCAATCACAGCTGTCTGACCCACTTTGACGATATCCCGGTACTGTACCGGAACGACTGCCGCCTGTCCCTGGGCCAGCGGTTCTGGAAGCGGACGCTGGACCTGACGGTGGCCCTGGCGGCTCTGGCGGCGGCAGCCCTGCCCATGGCGGTGATTGCCCTGTGGATTCGGCTGGATTCCCCCGGGCCGGTGTTCTACCGACAGGAGCGGTATACCCGGGACAAACGGACCTTCCGGATCATGAAATTCCGCACCATGGCGGCGGACGCCGAAAAGCAGACCGGCCCGGTGTTCGCCCGGAAAAACGATCCCCGCGTCACCCGGGCGGGGAAGGTTTTGCGCCGGTTCCGGCTGGATGAACTGCCCCAGATTTTCAATATCCTGAAAGGGGAGATGAGCCTGGTGGGCCCCCGGCCCGAGCGCCCCTTTTTCGTCGAGAAATTTGAAAAGGAGGTTCCCCAGTACGACAGCCGCTTTGCGGTGAAGGCCGGTCTGACCGCTCTCTCCCATGTGTACGGGCGCTACTCCACCTATATCTGCGACCGGACCTATTACGACCTCCGGTACATCGTCAACTACTCTTTCCTGCTGGATATCCGGATTTTGCTGCTGACCAGCAAAACCCTGTTTATCCCCAACGCCGCGGAAGGGGAGGACGAATTCAAGGCCAAACCCATAACCCAGACAGGAAGCAGGTGAACCCCATGAAACGAAACCAGCGAACGGCAGGAAGAGGCGCGTCCTCTCACCTGCGCAGGAAAAAACCTCCCCGCCCGGGCCCCAATCTGAAATGGAGGGTCAAGCGGGCAGGCTACAGCCTGATGGCAGGCAACTGGCGGGGCACCTGGATCGGAGCGGTGGCGTTCGGCCTGGTGTGCAGCCTGCTCTTCACCAGCTATCACTATTACAGGAGCTATGCGGCGGCCAAAGCCTCCATCTCGGTGGTTTACCCCGAGATTGCCGGCGGCACCTACCCCGACGGCAGCCGCTTCACCATGTACAGCCTGGCCGATGAGGAAGCGGTCCAGGCCGTGCTGGACGAGATGCAGGCCGAGGGAAAATACAGCTCCTTTACTGCGGCGGACCTGATGCAGGGCATCCGCGTGACCGCCGTCATCGACGATTCGGTGGGGGAGACGGTGGCCTCCATGCAGTCGGAGGGCAACGACTATTCCTACTATTCCAGCCGGTACGAGATCTCCTTTGTGCAGCCCCGGGCGGGGGAAAACTTCTCGCTTTCCCAGCTCGTGGAGGCCAATCACACCGAGGAATTTCTCCAACGGCTCATTGCCTGCAAGCAGGAGGAAATCGCCTGCTTTTACGGCAAGCTCAACGCCTTTCAGGAGATGACCCGGGCGGATGTGCCCGACACGCTGGACTACGACGAGTGGGTCACCACCTTTGACGCCAACAACCGGGCCATCCGCAGCTTCCTGCGGAACATCAACCAGTCGGCGGGGAATTTCCACTCCGACACCACCGGCAAAACCATCGGGGACCTGATCGGCATGTTCACCACCATGGGGGAGGAGCGGCTGACCGAGATCTCCAACTACATCAAAAATTCCGGCCTCACCAGGGACCGGGAGAGCTTCCTCAACAAACTCAACGTCCGGATCGAAAACGCCGCCCTGGCCTGCGGCAAGGCGGTGGAGGAGGCATCCATCAACGGCTACGCTATGAACGCCTACGACCACACCTTCACCGAGAACCTGCTGATTGTGGCCACCAGTGCGGACAGCGGCCTGTACCAGGCCCGGCCCAAGACGGTGTTTGACACGGTGGTCAACCAGTACAACGACGCCACCAACCGGTCCATCGAGTATGCCAACAGCATCCAGGATATGCAGGATGAGCTGGCCATCTATCAGCAGACCGATGAGACCTCGGCCGAGTATCAGCGGATGGCGGCCCGGTGCAGCGAACTGATGGAGGCCTATGAGGCCGACTATCGGGACCTGTGCGCCCTGGCCATGACCACCCTGACCGATTACCTCTCCTTCCACAACAACGGCTACCTGGAAGGCCAGGTGGAGCCTGACCGCCTGTTCAGCCTGCGCTTTGTGCTGCGGATACTGGCGGTGTTCGGGATGGGCAGCCTGGTGGTGGTGATGATGCGGGTGGTGCTCTCGCCGCTGGGAGACCGCCGGACGCTGCGGCGCCGCCGCCGTGAGATGGAGCGGAACCAGCAGGACCAGGCCGAGAGCAGATCTGCCCCGAAACACAGCGCGAAGGGAGGCCGGAGAAGATGCTCACAATCACCGAACTGTTTCTGATGATGAAAAAGTACCTCCTGCCTGCGGCGGCTGCGGCGTTTCTGGGGGCGGTGGCCACCTATCTGGGGGTGCTGCTGGTGCGGGATTACACCTGTACCCTGACCTTTCAGTACAACTATGAGGGGGCGGAGGAAAATCTGGCCCCCGACGGGGCCGGCACCCTGGACCCCTACCAGATGCAGAACCCGGCGGTCATCCACTCGGCCCTGGACCGGATGGGGATTTCCACCGCCGGCAGCGACATCCAGGTGGAGGACATCCGCAACAACATCTCCATCAGCAAGGTCTATACCTCCCAGGACCAGGAGGTGGCCGAGGCGGCCGCCGTCCTGGGGGAGAATTACGCCCTGAAAACCTCGGAATACCGGCTGACCTATACCTATCCCGCCCTGCTGGGGGAGAACTATGGGAAACTGATCTGCAATGGCCTGATCAACGCCTACGATGACTTTTTCATCGAGAATTACTACGACAAGGACGTCATCCCCGATTTCATGCAGAACATAGCCCGCTCCAATGTGGACTATCTGGACCTGGCCAGCGTCATCAAGAAAAACTTTGACGACGTCATCGCCACCCTGAACGACTATGCGGCGGCCTATCCCAATTACCGCTCCAGCCGCACCGGCTACAGCTTTGCCGAGCTGGCCGAACTGTACCAGAACGCAGAGAACGACCTCTACGCCCAGCTGGAGGGGAATATCCGGGCCGGAAACCTGGCCAGGGACCCGGAACTGGTGGTCAAAAACTACACCACCACCGTCCGCAGCCTGCTGATCAGCGAGGAGACCTACAACGAGATCGCCGAGAGCTACAAAACCCAGATCAAAACCTTCTACGACAGCTACAAGGCCACCGGTCTGTACAGCCAGGCGGCGGGCACCCAGGTGACCCAGAATTCCTCCAACAACCGGGACCAGAACGTCCTGCGGGACTATGAGCACGACTTTGAAACCCTCATCAATACCTACGACAGTATTGTTCTGTCCTATACCCAGCAGGCGGCCCTGGCCTCGGAGGCCCGGCTGGACCGCACCTATTACCTGAACATCATCCAGGCCCTCCAGACTGACCAGGTGGCGGAGGACACCAAGACCCGCCTGGTCGAAAAAAATGAGGCCCTGCTCCAGACCATGACCGAGATCACCGGCCGTTACTGCGGCTGGGCAAACGAGAGCATCGACGAGCTGTTTGACCAGATCGTGGCGGAGGATATTCAGTATCTGATTTCGGCCAACGTGACCAGCGATATCTCCATCCCCTTTGCCCTGGCTTTTGCGGCGGTGGTGATGGGGGCCATGGTGATGCTGGCGGGGATGGTCCGGGAGGTTCTCCTGAAAAACAACCCCGAGCTGGCAGCCCCCGGCGAGCCGGAGAGCGAAAATCCCCAGCCCCGGGACCGGGAACACGCCGCGGCCTATGAGCAGTACAAACAGGGCTTCCCCGAGTTCTTCCTGGTCTATCAGGAGATGCAGGCCGGCATCCGGGCCGGAGCGCCCCGGTACGAAGCCTATGTGCGCTGGAACAGCGCCCAGCTGGGTCCGGTGTCCGTCCGGCAGATGTTCCGGTATTTCGGGGACCTGAACCTGATGATGGAGCTGAACGACTGGATTGTGGAGACCGTCTGCCGGGATGTCCGGCGGTTTGAGGCCGAACTGGGCGTGGCGCCGGTGATCCATATCAACTGCATGTTCTCGGAGGTGGCCGACTTCGGCATGACCGATATCCTGCACAAAAACAGTCAGGCGTCGGGTGTGGCGGCTTCCTGCCTGTGCGTGGAGATGGACGGCCGGGACATCATGTCCTGCGTCCGGGAGATGATGCTGATGCAGAAGATGGGATATCCGGTCTGTGTGGACCACTTTGAGGATAAGGCCCAGGCCGAGGAGATTCTGGCCATCTTCCGGCCCGACTATGTGAAGGTGTCGGGCAAGATCTTCCGGGCCGATGAGGCCGCCCCGGCCGGGGAGGGCCTGCAGAACCGGCGGGACATTCTGGACTACCTGAAAACCACCATCCGCTCCTGCCACGAAAACGGCATAGGCTTCTGTATCAGCGGCATCGAGAACCAGGAGGAAGACCTGCTGATCTACAGCCTGGACATTGACTACAAACAGGGGTACTACTATGGCTATCCTGCCGCCATGGATGACCTGCTGAAGGAGCTGCGGGAGACTGCAGAATGATGCAAAAGACGCGGCTGCCCCTGCTGGGCGGGGTTATGGGAAAACGATGACGAGCTTTGTTTCCCGCGGTACGATGGCGGCGTGTTTCAGAAGCCGGGGACGCCCCCGATTGTCTGCGGCGGCAACCCGCCGGAGCTGATTCCGGCGACCCTCTGCCATGGGAAAGCCAATGTGTCCTGAGCTGGGAGAGGAGGGGCCGCAGATGGTCTATGTGGTGGTGCCGGTGTACAACATGGAACCCTATCTGGAACGGTGCGTGGACTCGGTTTTAAACCAGACCCTGCGGGAGATCCGGGTGGTCCTGGTGGACGACGGTTCCCGGGACGGCAGCGGCGCCCTCTGCGACCGGTACGCCGCAGCCTGTCCCGGCCGGGTATGGACGGTGCACCAGCCCAACGGCGGCCTGTCCGCCGCCCGGAATGCGGGGCTGGCCCGGTGCTTTGCACTGTCGCAGGACCCGGCCCGGGACTATGTGCTGCTGCTGGACGCGGATGATTTCATCCGGCCCGATTTCCTCGCCTATGCGCTTTCCGTCTGTGAGAAAGAGAACTGTGACGGCGTCCAGGTGGACTGGGTCCGGGGGACCGGCAGCCGCTTTCCCACGGAAGCCCGGGACCCGGGGCCGGTGCGGATTCTGACCGGGGCCGGGGCCCTGCTGGACCCCGCCGTCAAGACCACCTTCTGCACCAAGCTCTACCGGCTGGAACTCTACCGCGGCGAATCCTTTCCCCTGGGGAAGATGAACGAGGACGAATTTCTCTTTTACCGCCTGCTGTGGAAGTGCCGCCGATTTGGGGTCAGCCGGGCCAAAATGTACTATTACTTCCAGCGCCCGGGCAGCATCATGGACACGGTGGCCCGCGGACTCAAAAACAATCCCCGCCGCCGCGACTGGCGGGAGGCCTTTGGGGAGCGAATCGCCTTTTTCACCGCGCTGGGGGAGAAGCGGCAGGTCCAGCGCTGCTATGAGCGGGTCTGCATTGAGCTGATGTTCCGGTACGCCGAACAGATGAACCTGCCCCGGGACCGCCGGGCCGCCGAGGCGGCCGACGGCACCATGGTGCGGGAATACCGCGCCTTTTACCCCAAAATGATCGGGCTGGACACCATCCGCCCGCTGCGCAAACTGCTCTTCACCCTGTTTTATCTCTGTCCCATGGGGGCGGTGCTGGCCGCCAGAATCCACCCCCTGCGCCGGTAAGGAGGGACTGTCCGGATGATTTCATCACTGAGCCCGGGACGGCTGAAAAACCGGCCCCGGCTGGAGCTGTATTACGACGCGGCCTTTCTGGTCAGCCTGCTGTGCTGCAGCCTGGTGGGCGCGTTCCCTCAGTACAGCTTGCTTTTGTCCTGCGGGATGGTGCTGTGCTTTGGCACCAGCTTGTTCAGCGACAACTTTTTTCTCTATGCGGCCCTGTTCCTGTTTATGCGGAACAAGATGGTCATTGGAGACACCACCGCCTATCGCTTTTACTCCTATCTTCTGGTGCTGAAATGCGTCTGGGAACTGCCCCGGCTCAAGATCCGGGTCGCCTATCTGCCGGTGCTGTTTGTGCTGGCCATGCACTGCGTCTTTGCGGCGGGCCGGTACAATCTGCGGATGGGCCTGAACGTCATTGTGGACGTGGTGCTGGTCTATCTGATTCTGGCCCGGGTGGAGCAGGACGACGCCCTGACCCGCCGCCTGCTGACGGCCTTTCTGCTGGGCATGGTGCTGTCCGGCATTTACGGATTCACCGCCTCCGACGCTTTCAAGGATATTCACGTCACCGGCGCCGGCTCCGAGACGGTCAGCCGCAATTTCGGCGCCCTGGGCGACGCCAATTATGCCGGCTTTTTCTATGACGCCGCCGTGCTGACCGCCCTGGTGGTGAAGGGGATTCCCCGGTGGCTGCGGGTCTTTTTTGTGGGGCTGGGCCTGGTGCTGGTGGTCCGCACCGCCAGCCTGTCGGCCTTTGCGTCCCTGGGCCTGGCCCTGTGCTTTCTGCTGATCCTGAAAATGCGGAGACGGGCGGTGCCGGTTTTGCTGTGCGCCGGGCTGGCCGGCGCGGCGGGAATTGCGCTGGTGATGTCTGTGCCGTTTCTGGGCAATCTGCCCGGTATCCACGGCCTGGTGCTCCGCCTGACCGAGAAGCTCTATTACATCCGGCTGGGCCGGTGGGATATGCTCACCACCGACCGCGCCGTCCTGTGGGCGGCGGCCTGGAGCCTGTTTGTCAGCAAGGGCCTGGCAGGCCGGCTGCTGGGGGGCAGCGTCATCACCTATATGATCCAGGAGACCGCCCTCTTATCCTCCTACATGGCCTGTCACCAGTCCTATCTGCAGGCGCTGCTGAACTTCGGCATATTGGGCACCGTGGGCATTTACGGGCCTTTGCTGCTGCTGTTCCTTTACCGGCTGGCCAATCACTTTCTGCGCCTGGCGGGGTACGACAGGGAGGACATCAAAATCATGCAGCTGGTGTATGCGTTTCTGTTCTTTGTGTTTGGGTTCACCATTGATTTTTTCATCGACTGGACCTTTCTCTTCTTCTGCTTTTTCTGAGGGCCGCAAAGGAGGGTGCGCATGGGAAACACGCTGGAGGAAATTCATGCTGTGCAGCTGTCTCTGCTGGAGGACTGCCGCCGCATCTGCGAGGCCCACGGGATTCCCTATTATCTGGCCCAGGGCACCCTTCTGGGGGCGGTGCGGCACCGGGGCTTTATCCCCTGGGACGACGACATCGACCTGCTGTTCCGGGCCGACGACCTGGACCGGTTCATGGCGGCCTTTGCGCAGGACCCGCCTCCCGGCGTGTCTCTGGAACACTGCGGTCAAAACCCCTGGACGCCCTATCCCTGGGTCAAGCTGAAACGGCAGGGCACGGCGTCCATGCCTCTGGCCTATCGGGAGATCCCCCTGGACTGGGAAATTGGCATCGACCTGTTTCCCTATTACCGGGTGGGGGACGGCCGGCTGGCCCATGGGCTGGCCCGGGCCCGATTTCTGGGGGCCAAGCGGCTGCTGGGGGTTACCCTGACCTTCTGTGAGAAAAAGGTCAAATGGCTCAGCCGTTTGATCCGCCGCCTGCCGGTTGCATGGCGGCAGCGGGCGGCCCTGTGGCTTCTGGAGGGGCTGAAACGGCATCAGGCGGAAGGCGAGGACGTCTTTGCCCTGTGCCGGGGCGGGAAATTTTTGAAGCGCAGCTGGATCGAGGGAGCCCGGTGCAGCGGCATCTTTGAGGGGCGGGAATACCCCCTCCCGGCGGACCCGGACGCCTTTCTGGCGGCCATGTTCGGGGATTACTGGCTCCTCCCGCCGGAAGACCAGCGGAAGGGCCACGACTTGAAACTGGGGGAGATTGTGTGGGACACCGAGAAAAGCTATCGGGACTATCTGTGATTCTGCCGCGGGTGAAAAAGAGGGCTTTCAAACCCGGGACAGGAGGCGAGAGGATGGAGCACCCCGAACACAAAAAGAAAAGGCTTCTGGTGGTCTTTTCTCACAACCACATCGGCGGGGCCATGACCGCCCTGGTGAACTTTGTCAACAGCCTGGACCCCCGCCGGTACCAGGTGGACCTGCTGTTTTATGAGCTGAGGGGCCCGGTGGAAGGCATCCGGCCCGAGGTGCGGGTCCTGCCTCCGGCCCGGGAAAACCGGCTCTGTCCGGCCCGGTTTCTGGATCCGGCCTATCTGGCCGGGTATCTGGGGGCCCGGTACCTGATCCGGGCAAAACACAATGAGCTGCTGGCCTGGCAGCTGTTCTCCCGGCGGTCGTGCCGCTATGCCCGCCGTCTGAACCAGAAGTACGACGCCGCCCTGGCCTTTGAACTGGGCTGGCCTTTTTATTACACCATGCGGTATGTCCGGGCGGACAAAAAGCTGGTGTGGCACCACAACGATTACCACGCCATCGGCTACCGCTTTGAATGGGACAAAAAGTACTTTGACCGGGCGGACGGCCTGGTGTTTGTCAGCCGGGAATGCCGAAGGAAATTCGCCGCCCTGCACCTGGCGTACCGGTCCCGGTGCTTTTTCATGCCCAACATCCTGACCCGGGAACAGGTGGAAGCCCGGGCCCGGGCCTATCGGCCCCGGCTGCCCTTTGAGCTGGCGCGCCCGGGTCTGAATCTGGTGACGGTGGCCCGGATTTATTTTGCCACCAAAGGGCTGGACCGGGTGCTGGACGTTTTGGTCCGGCTGCGGGAGGAAGGGCTTTTGGAGCGGGTGCGGTGGCTGGTCATCGGCAAAGGGGACGATCTGCCCCGGTTCCGGCAGATGATCGCGGACCGGGGGCTGGAACGGGTGGTGTACCCGGCGGGGGCCATGGAAAACCCGCTGCCTTACCTGCCCCTGTTTGACGCCTTTTTGCTGCCCTCCCGCAACGAGGGCCGGCCGGTGGCGGTGACCGAGGCCCAGATTCTGGGCCTGCCGCCGGTGGTGACCCGGTACGCCTCCGCCGCCGAGCAGGTGGAAGACGGGGTGGACGGGTTTATACTGGAAAACCAGGACCAGGCCCTTTATCAGGGCCTGCGGGACCTGGTGCTTCACCCGGAAAAGCTTGACCGGGCGCGGGAGGCGCTGCGCCGCCGCAGCTATTCCAACCAGGAGGACATAGCCCGCTTTGACCGGATTCTCCGGGCGGTGGAGCAGGGTGGGGAAGGAGGAGACGCCCATGATTTCGGTGGTGATGCCGGTGTATAACGGGGAGGCGTTTGTCGCCCGGGCGGTGCAGAGCGTGCTGGACCAGCCCAGCCCCCGGTGGGAGATTATAGCCGTGGATGACGGTTCCCAGGACGGGACCCGGGCCATTCTGGAACAGTTTGCCGCCCGGGACCCCCGCATACGGGTTGTGCACCAGGAGAACGCCGGCGTTTCCGCCGCCCGCAATGCCGCTATGGCGGCGGCCCGGGGGGAGTATCTGGCCTTTCTGGATGCAGACGATTGGTGGCACCCCGACCATCTGACCACCCTGGAACAGATGATCCGGATTTATCCAAAGGCGGGACTGCTGGGGACGGCCTGTGATATCCGCTTCCACGATGGCCGGACGGGAAACACCGCCGGATTTTTTGAGGGCAAGCCCAAGACGTTGTATCTGGAGAATTTTCTGGAAGCCTACAGGGCGGACAAGCGGGCCAAATGCTTTGCCCTCAGCTCCACCTGTGTCCGGACCGATGCGGCCCGCCAGGCGGGCGGGTTCCGGGTGGGATGCCGCATAGGGGAGGACCTGGGCCTCACCCTCCGGATCGCTGCCGCCGCGCCGGCAGTTCTCTGCGCCCGGCGGACCGTCCTGTACAACAAGGCCCAGAGCACCGCAACCCGGGTTCAGTCCTTTGACCCCGACTGGTATTTCTTTGAGGAGGCCAGGGCCCTGGCAGAGGACCCGGACCTGACCCCGGAACGCCGGGCCAGCCTGACCCGGGTGATGGCCTGGTTTGAGGTGCGGCGGGTCCGCCATTACCTCATCGACGGGCGCCGCCGGGAGGCCTGGGCGGCCTTCTGCCGGCGGGATGCAGACCCGGGGCTGGCCGGGGACTGGATGCTCACCGGCCTGCTGTTTCTGCTGCCCTGTGCTCTGGTGCGGCGGATCTTTCTGTTCCGCTGGCGGAACAAGGCGTAAGGGAGGGGGCAGCCATGGCAAAAGACAGTCCCCGCCGCGGGGACGGCATTGCATCCGGGCTGTTCTGGTCCTTTGGGGAGCGGATGTCGGCCCAGGCGGTGGCCACGCTGGTGGCCATGCTGCTGGCCCGGCTGCTGGACCCCGCCGACTACGGGATGATCTCGGTGGTGACGGTGTTTGTCAGCCTGTGCAATATCTTTGTCACCAGCGGCCTGGGCACCGCCGTGGTGCGCAAACCCGACGCCGGCCCCGCTGATTTCAACACCGCCTTTTGGCTGAGCCTGGGCCTGGCGGCGGTGCTGTACGGCCTGCTGTTCTGGGCGGCCCCCGCCATCGGCCGGTTTTACGGCCTGCCCGCCCTGACGGCGGTGATGCGGGTGATGGGCCTGCGGCTGATATTGGCCGCCCTCAACAACATCCAGCGGGCCAGCGTCCAGCGGGAGATGGCCTTCCGCCGGTACTTTGCCGCCTCCCTGCTGGGGACGGTTCTGTCCGGAGCGGCGGGGGTGGCGGCGGCGCTGGGCGGTTTGGGCGTCTGGGCGCTGGTGATTCAATCTCTGTCCAATCTTGCCGTCCATGCAGGCGTTTTGCTGGCGGTGGACCGGTGGCGGCCCCGGTTCCAGTTCTGCCCGGCCCGGGCCCGGTACATCTTCTCCTTTGGCTGGAAGGTCCTGGCCGCCGATCTGGTGCCCGGCCTGCAGCAGAACGGCCGCAGCCTGATTGTGGGAAAAGTCTTCGGTTCGGCCGAGCTGGCTTTCTACGACCAGGGGAGCAAGTATCCTGCCCTGCTGGTGGACAATGTGAACAGCTCCATCAACAGCGTCATGCTGCCCGCCTATGCCCGGGTGCAGGATGACCCGGAGGCTTTGCTGGGGATGCTGCGGCGGTCCATCCGGATGGGGATGTTTCTGCTGGGGCCGATGCTGGTGGGATTTGCGGCGGTGGCTGAAAATTTCGTGCGGGTGGTCCTGACCGACAAGTGGCTGCCCTGCGTGCCCTTTCTGCAAATTTTCTGCGCATCCTGTTTGACCCGTCCCCTGGAAACCTGCTGCCACAAAATCCTGCTGGCAGTGGGGCGGGAGACGGCCCCGCTGCGGATCATTGGGGCGGTGAACCTGACGGCGGTGGCCACGGTGCTGGCGGCGGCCTTCTGGTTCCACAGCATCCTTCTGATGGCGCTGGGAAACCTGCTGATGACCCTGGTGAGCCTGGCGGGCTTTATGGCGGCTTCCAGCCGGTATGTGGGGTACCGGCTGGGCCGGCAGATGGAGGATATCCTGCCCTCGCTGGCGGTCTCGGCCCTGATGGGAATTCTGGCCGGCCTGGCGGGCTGGCTGCCGCTGGAACCGCTGCCCCTGCTGGGGGTCCAGATGGGGGTAGGAGTGGTGTCCTATGGGGTTCTGTCCGCCCGGTTCAACCGCGGCCCGCTGGGTGAAATGCGGGCGCTGGCGGCCCGCCGGCTGCACAAAACACAATGACGTTCGGACCAATCCGGGCTTGCTCTGTTTCGGGGCGGGCCCGGATTTTCTTTTGGGAATCCGGCGCGAAAAAAGCCGTCTGCCGCCGCAGGTTTGCCATTTTGTTCCGCCCGTGATACAATAAAAGGACCTATGAGATTTTTTGCTGAGAGGTACAGGGAATCAATGGCGAGAAAGAAACGAAAATCCGGCGCCCGGGGCAAAAATGCCCGGGCCAGGCAGGAGACCCAGCGCCGCCTGCTGGCCAGCAGCATCACCCTGTTTGGAGGGATCTTGCTCTTATTGCTGGCCTTTGTGGATGGACAGTCGGTGTGGCACACCGCCCACGATATATTGTTCGGCCTGTTTGGGGCCGGCAGCTTTGTGCTGGGGCCGGCGGTCTGCTATATGGCGGTGCTGACCGCCCGGGACGAGCCGGTGCTGGGCTGCATAGCCAAACTGCTGCTGGGCCTGGTGTTTTTGAGCGGCGCGGCGGTGGTCTTTTCGGACATCCCCACCCAGGGCATGACGGTCCTGCAGATGGGGATTGCCTGCTACGACAACGGCGTCAACGCATGGTTTGGCGGCGGCTCCATGGGCGGGCTGCTGGGCGGCACGCTGCTGCTGCTGTGCGGACGTCCCGCGGCCAATCTGATTGTGGCGGCGCTGGCCATCTGCGCCAGCTGCTATATCTTTGACGTGACCCCCGCCGACATCTGGCAGTGGCTGTCGGCGGTGCTGGGCGGAGCCCGGGAAAAGGGCCTGGCCGTCTATGCCGACGGCCGCGCCGCCCATGAGGAGCGCCGGGCCGCCCGCCTGGCGGCCAAGGCGGAGGCGGAAGCCGCCGCCGAGGCCGAGGAAGCCCTGGAGGACGGGGACGACTACCTCATCGACGACACCGGCCCCGACGATGACCTGGAGCCCGAACCGGGGTTCCATCTGGGGATGCCAGCCTGGCTGTCCAACATTCTGGGCAAGGGCCGTCTGCCCGACGAGGACGGCAACACCCAGGAGCCTGACCCCAAGCCCGAGACGCCCCTGCAGTCGGCGGCGGTGAGCCATCCCCGGGCCCCCTTCGACATCGACCTGGGCCCCGACCCGGCGGCGGTGTCGGACGGCGGCAGCGAGCCCATCGAGCCCATCATCACCGGGCCGGGCGGAACTTTTGGCCTCAACCCTTTGCGTCCGTCTACGACGGACCCTGCGGTCCGGGCGCATCATGCGGCTTTCTACGACCAGGACAAGGACGAGGGAACCGCGGGCCTGCATGTGCCCTTCCAGGCCGATGTGACCCCCGCCGCAGCGCCTGTGACGCCGGTTCCGCCGGTGTCCACCGTGTCGCCGGTAACCCCGCCCCCCGCCGCGGTTTCCCCGGCGGCTCCTGCTCCCGCCTCTGCCCCGGCTGAGGAGGAAGACGGATGGATTCGGGTGGAGGAGGATGCCGCCGGCGACTCCGGCGACATTGCCACCCTGGCAGCGGCCGCCATGGAAAAGCCCGCCGACGCCGAACAGGCCGCGGCGGCTTCCGCCCCGGCTCCCGAGGAGAGCACGGTCCCGGCGGCCTATGAGTATCCTCCCATCGAGCTGTTTGACAAGCCCGCCGAGGAGACCAACGAGGGCGCCCAGAGCGAGCTGCAGGCCAACGCCCAGAAGCTGGTGGACACCCTGGAGAGCTTTGGCGTCAAGACCCGGGTGCTGGATATTTCCCGCGGCCCGGCGGTCACCCGGTATGAGGTGCAGCCCATGGCCGGCGTGAAAATCAGCCGCATCACCTCCCTGGCCGACGACCTGGCCCTGAACCTGGCGGTGGCGGACATCCGCATGGAAGCCCCCATCCCCGGCAAGCCGGCGGTGGGCATCGAGGTGCCCAACCGCAAGCGGGCGGCGGTCAGCATCCGCAGCATCTTCGAGAGCCAGAGCTTCCGCCACATGACCAGCCCCCTGACCATCGCCCTGGGCAAGGACATTGCCGGCGTGGCCCAGGTGGCCGACCTGTGCAAGATGCCCCACCTGCTCATTGCAGGCAGCACCGGCAGCGGTAAGTCGGTCTGTGTCAACAGCATCATCATGAGCCTGGTGTTCCGCTCGGGTCCGGAGGACGTGAAGCTGATCCTGATTGACCCCAAGGTGGTGGAACTGGCCGAGTACAACGGCATCCCCCATCTGCTGATGCCGGTCATCACCGAGCCCAAGAAGGCCGCCGGCGCGCTGAGCTCGGCGGTGGCCGAGATGGAGCGGCGGTACCGCCTCTTTGCGGACAACAACGTCCGCGACATCAAGACCTTTAACAAGCTGGCGGCCGAGGACCCCATGCTGGAGAAGCTGCCCTACATTGCCATCATCATCGACGAGCTGGCTGACCTGATGATGGTGGTGGGCAAGGACGTGGAGGACTCCATCTGCCGCATTGCCCAGAAGGCCCGTGCCGCCGGCATGCACCTGATTGTGGCCACCCAGCGTCCCAGCGTGGACGTCATCACCGGCCTGATCAAGGCCAACGTCCCCAGCCGCATCGCCTTTGCGGTGTCCAGCCAGGTGGACAGCCGGACCATTCTGGACGGCGCCGGCGCCGAGAAACTGCTGGGCATGGGCGATATGCTGTTCATGCCGGTGGGCGCACCCAAGCCCATCCGCATCCAGGGCACCTACGTCAAGGATGAGGAGATCAGCCGGGTGCTGACCTTCATCAAGGCCTCGGGCACCGTCCAGTACGACGAGGCCATGATCCAGGCCATGGAGGAACACACCATCCAGGACAAGAACGGCAAGGACCACGATGAGGACGGCGGCGAAGCCGACGATCCCATGCTGAAGGCCGCCGTGGAGGTGGTCATCGACGCCGGCCAGGCCTCCACCAGCCTGCTGCAGCGGCGGTGCAAACTGGGCTATGCCCGGGCCGCCCGCATTATGGACGAGATGGAACAGAAGGGGATCATCGGTCCCTACGAGGGCGCCAAGCCCCGTGCGGTTCTCATCAGCCGGCAGCAGTGGCTGGAAATGAATCTCAACCAGCCCGACAACCCCTAAGGTGTATCTGAAAACACCTCCACGCTGTCTCATTCTGCCCCAAAGCGCATCTGCCGCGTTGCAGCCGCTTGCATTCCACAGAGGAGTGCGGCGCTCCTGCGCCTTGCAGCTGCATCTTTGGGACGAAGGGTCCGGCGTGTTTGCGTTCTCAGATCCACCCGTAACCAGTGAGGAAAACTATGAGCAATACAACGACAGCCGGATATCCGGAATATACCGAGTTCCTGCCCATCTGCCGGGAGGACATGGAAAAGCGCGGCTGGGATCAGCTGGACTTTGTGGTGGTGGGCGGCGACGCCTATGTGGACCACCCCAGCTTTGGCACCGCCATCATCAGCCGGCTGCTGGAGGCCGAGGGCTACCGGGTGGGCGTGCTGGCCCAGCCCCGCTACACCGACTGTGAGGACTTCAAGCGGTTCGGCAAACCCAAGTATGGCTTTTTCATCGGCGGCGGCAACGTGGACAGCATGGTCAGCCACTATTCGGTGGCCAAGATCCCCCGGGCCGAGGATGAATACTCTCCCGGCGGCAAGGCCGGCGGCCGTCCCGACCGCAGCGCCACCGTCTACACCCGCCTGGCCAAAGAGGCCTACCCCGACCTGCCGGTGATTCTGGGCGGCCTGGAGGCCTCTCTGCGGCGGTTCGCCCACTACGACTACTGGCTGGACACCGTCCTGCCCAGCATCGCCGAGGACTCGGGGGCCGACCTCATCAGCTTCGGCATGGGCGAGCACCAGACGGTGGAGATTGCCCGCCGCCTGGCGGCCGGGGAGTCCATCGACACCATCACCGATGTGGACGGCACCTGCTATATGACCGACTTTGACCACCTGCCCGCCCACTATGTGGAGTGCGCCGGCTACAAAAAGGTGGCCTCGGACAAGGTGGCCTATGCCAAGGCCTGCCGCATCCAGATGGACAACCAGGATGTGGTCAGCGGCCAGATCATCGTCCAGAAGCAGAGCGAGAAATACCTGGTCCAGAACCTGCCCGCCAAGCCCCTGGTCCGCTGGGAGCTGGACAAGGTCTACGCCCTGCCCTATACCCGCCGCTATCACCCCATCTATGAGCCCATGGGCGGGGTGCCCGCCATCCGGGAGGTGCAGTTCTCCATCATCCAGAACCGGGGCTGCTTCGGCGGATGCAATTTCTGCGCCATCCAGCTCCATCAGGGCCGGCGGGTCACCAGCCGCAGCGCCGACAGCATTGTGGCCGAGGCCGAGCGGATGACCCATGAACCCGACTTCAAGGGTTATATCCATGACGTGGGCGGCCCCACCGCCAACTTCCGCTTCCCCTCCTGCGGCCAGCAGATGAAGAAGGGCATGTGCACCGGCGGCAAGCACTGCCTGGCTCCCCAGACCTGCCCCCACCTGATTGTGGACCACAGCGACTACCTGAACATCCTGCGCCGAGTGCGGGAGCTGCCGGGGGTCAAGAAGGTCTTTGTCCGCAGCGGCATCCGGTTTGACTACCTGATGGCCGACCCCGACGACACCTTCTTCAAGGAACTGGTGGAGTACCATGTGTCGGGCCAGCTGAAGGTTGCCCCCGAGCACTGCGCCCCCAACACCCTGGCCTATATGGGCAAGCCCCCCATCGAGGTGTTCAACAAGTTCAAGGACAAGTTCTATGAGCTGAGCCGCAGGGCAGGGAAGAAACAGTACCTGGTGCCCTACCTGATGTCCAGCCACCCGGGCAGCACCCTGAAGGACGCGGTCTACCTGGCCGAGTACCTGTACAAGAACCATATGCGGCCCGAACAGGTGCAGGATTTCTACCCCACCCCGGGCACCGTCAGCACCTGCATGTTCTACACCGGTCTGGACCCCTACACCCTCAAGCCGGTCTTTGTGGAAA
This sequence comes from Faecalibacterium sp. An77, assembly GCF_002161315.1. NCBI lineage: Bacteria > Bacillati > Bacillota > Clostridia > Eubacteriales > Oscillospiraceae > Faecalibacterium > Faecalibacterium sp. An77. The sequence continues at coordinate 8,867 of NZ_NFHK01000020.1, read as the reverse complement.
AGACCGCCGAGGGCAAGGTCCTCCAGCGGGCGCTGCTCCAGTACTATGAGCCCCGCAACGCCGAGAAGGTCATCAAGGCCCTCAAGATGACCCATCGGGAGGACTTGATCCCCCTGCTGGTGCCGGCGGCGGGACGCCGTGCGGTGCAGCGGAGCGCCAAACAGACCCAGGCCCGGGACGTCACCATCCACCCGGACGGCAGCTATACCGTGCATCCCAAGGGCGCCGGCCGGGAGGAAAAGCCCGCCGGCCGCAAGCCGGTGCCGGGGGCCCGCTTTGCACCCCGCACCGCCCCCAAAAAGACCACCAAAAAGGAGGGCGGGGCCGGTCCCCGCAAGGGTAAGAAATGAAGAAACCAAACACCATCACCGGGCGGCTGCTGCGCCGCCTCACCGCGCTGGCACTTGCAGCGGCCCTGACTCTGAGCCTGGCCGGATGCCAGGATCTTCTGGCCCTGCTGGGGGAGGGCGGCTATCCGGCCTCCAGCACAGTCCAGACCCAGACCCCGGCCGAGGGCAGCAGCTTTTCGGTGAACTTCATCGATGTGGGCCAGGCCCTCAGCGTCCTGGTGACCTGCGACGGCCAGAGCATGCTGTATGACGGCGGCAACGTGGCCGACGGCAGCCTGGTGGTCTCCTATCTGGAGAGCGCCGGCGTGACCCGGCTGGAATACGTCATCTGCAGCCACGCCCACGAGGACCATGTGGGCGGCCTGGCGGCGGTGCTGGCCAAGTTCCCGGCGGGGCACGTCTATGCTCCCGTGACCCAGAACGACACCCAGTGCTTCCAGGATTTTGTCAAGTACACCCAGCAGCAGGGCCTGAACGTGGAGATCCCGGCGGTGGGCACCAGCTGGCAGCTGGGCAGCGCCACCGTCCAGGTGCTGGGCCCGGTGGCCCAGTACGACGACACCAACGACACCTCCCTGGTGCTGCGGATTGACTACGGCCAGACCAGTTTCCTGCTGACCGGCGACATGGAGCAGAAGGCCGAGAGCGATCTGGTGAACTCGGGGGCCAATCTGGACGTGGACGTGCTCCAGGTGGGCCACCACGGCAGCGAGACCTCCACCGGTTATGTCTTTCTGAACAGCGCCCTGCCTGAGGTAGGCGTCATCTCGGTGGGGGAGGGGAACAGCTATGGCCACCCCAGTGAGAACACCCTCAGCCGCCTGCGCGACGCCGGGGTGGACGTCTGGCGCACCGACCTGGCGGGCACCGTGACCATCACCAGCGACGGGACCAACTACACCGTCTCCAGTGAGAAGTACGCCGCCCCCGAGCAGCAGAACCCCACCCTGACCGACGGCAGCGGCCAGCAGAGCAGCTCCACCCAGACCATTCAGGCCTATATCGGCAACGCCAACTCCAAGAAGTTCCACCTGCCCAGCTGTTCCAATCTGCCGGACCCCGCCAACCAGGTCCTGTTCTCCAGCTATGAGGAGGCCGTCCAGGCGGGCTACACCCCCTGCGGCAACTGCCTGGGATAACGTTTGAAACCCAACCGGCCCGTCCCTGGCCCAAGTCTCCCGCCCCGGCACAGAGGCGGGAGAACGGCAGGGCCAAAAGCCCCGCCCGGGGGCGGGCTTTGACTATGCCCTAGAAGTATGGTAGGATATACAGGACAGGTATTTGCCTTCCGGCCGGTTTGGTGCTATAGTATGTAAGCCCCCGACTGTACCTGCCGGGCCGAAAGTCCTGTGAAAGAAAAGGTTTCTATGATGTTTGAGACACTTTTGCAAAACCGCACCGTTCAGGTGCTGATCGAATCCTTCCCCCGCATCCTGCTGCCGGGCCTGGCGGTCACCATCCCGCTGACGGTGCTGTCCTTTGCCTTTGCCCTGGTGATTGCGGCGGCAGTGGCCCTGGTGCAGTTCGCCCAGGTGCCGGTGCTCCGCCAGCTGGCCCGGGTGTATATCTGGGTGGTCCGCGGCACCCCGCTGCTGGTGCAGCTGTTCATCATCTTTTACGGCCTGCCCAGCATGGGCATCGTGCTGGACGCATTCCCCACGGCGGTCATCGCCTTCTCCATCAACGAGGGCGCCTACTGCGCCGAGACCATCCGGGCGGCGCTGGAATCGGTGCCGTCGGGCCAGCTGGAGGCGGGCTACTGCGTGGGCATGTCCTGGTGGCAGGTGATGCGGCGGATCATTCTGCCCCAGGCCCTGCGCACTGCTTTCCCGCCCCTGTCCAACTCCCTCATTGGCATGGTGAAGGACACCTCCCTGGCGGCCAATATCACCGTCGCCGAGATGTTCATGGCCACCCAGCGGGTGGCGTCCTATACCTACCAGTTCCTGCCGGTGTACTGTGAGCTGGCCGTCATCTATCTGATGTTCTGCACCGTCCTGACCTGGGTGCAGAAACAGGGCGAGAAATACCTCAACGCCCACGGGTTTAATTGAGGAGGGGATACCATGCCGATGCTGGAAGTACATGACATTCACAAATCCTTTGAGGACCTGCAGGTCCTCAAAGGGGTGGACCTGTCGGTGGAAAAGGGCGAGGTGGTGGCCATTCTGGGCCCCTCCGGCTCGGGCAAAACCACCCTGCTGCGGTGCATCAACTTTCTGGAAAAAGCCGACAGCGGCCGTCTCACCTTTGACGGGGAGCCCTTTGACCTGGCCCGGGTGTCCCACGCCGACATTGCCTGCATCCGCCGGAAAACCGGCTTTGTCTTTCAGAGCTACAACCTGTTCCGCAACAAGACCGTCCTGCAGAACGTCACCGAGGGCCTGATCGTGGCCCGGAAGATGCCCAAAGCCCAGGCCGAGGAGATCGCGGTGCGGATGCTGGAAAAGGTGGGAATGGCCGACCGGTGCAGCCACTACCCCCATCAGCTGTCGGGCGGCCAGCAGCAGCGGGTAGCCATTGCCCGGGCCCTGGCCACCAGCCCCGAGATCATCTATTTCGATGAGCCCACCTCCGCCCTGGACCCCGAGCTCACCGGCGAGGTGCTGGACGTCATGCGCCAGCTGGCCGCCGAGGGAATGACCATGCTGGTGGTGACCCACGAGATGGGCTTTGCCCGGGACGTGTCCACCCAGGTGGTCTTTATGGAGGACGGACAGGTGGTGGAGACCGCACCCTCCGCCGCATTCTTTGCCAACCCGCGGCAGGAGCGCACCCGCGCCTTCCTGAGCCGCATTGCCAACCGGTAACCAAACACAGAGAGGATTTTTTCATGAAACGCAAAACCTTTATTTCCCTGATGGCCGTCATGGCCGCCGCAGGGGTTCTGCAGCTGTCCGGCTGCAGCTCGGACGCTTCTTCCACCGCCGGCAGCGCCGCCGCTTCGGGGTCTGCCTCCGGGGCCGCCTCGGGCGCAGCCGACCGCCTGGAGGCGGTCCGCCAGCGTGGCACCCTGATTGTGGCCATGGAGGGCGCCTGGTCTCCCTGGACCTACCACGACGACACCGACACCCTGGTGGGCTATGACGTGGAGGTCTCCCGGGCCATTGCCCAGTACATCGGGGTAGAGCCCGAGTACGTGGAGGGCGAATGGGACGGCCTGTTCGCCGGCCTGGACGCCGGCCGCTACGACATCGTCTGCAACGGCGTGGAGGTCACCGAGGAGCGGGCCAAGAGCTATGACTTCTCCGAGCCCTACGCCTACATCCACACCGCTCTGGCGGTGAAGTCGGACAACACCGACATCACCAGCTTTGAGGACCTGGATGGCAAGACCACGGCCAACTCCATCGCCAGCACCTACATGACCCTGGCCGAGAGCTACGGCGCCGAGGTCCTGGGCGTGGACACCCTGGATGAGACCATCCAGATGCTGGTGTCCGGCCGTGTGGACGCTACCCTCAACGCCGATGTGTCCTTCTACGACTATCTGAACGTTCATCCCGATGCCGATTTCAAGATTGTGGCCCAGACCGAGGACGCCAGCCACGTCTGCATCCCGGTCAAGAAGGGCGGCGAGTCCGACACCCTGCTGGCCGCCATCAACGAGGCCATCGAGGCTCTGCGGGCCGACGGCACCCTGACCGAAATTTCCGAGAAGTATTTCGGCAGCGACATCGCCACCGAGTCCTGAATTTTCCCCTGCCTTCCGCCCCCGCCGCCCTTTGGGCCGGCGGGGGCTTTTTCTGTGGCATAAAGTTCCCCGTTTGGCGCATACACTGTTCCAGACTGAGGGTGCATCTCAGTACGTTGCATTTTGTCAGATACACCCTGGCAGAGGGTAGGGGAGGCGGAACTATGTTTGTAGTGACATTGAACCGGACGCGGCTGCGCCACATTGGTGTGGGCGTCATGTGCTGCGCGGTGGTGGTGTGCAGCGCCCTGCTGGGGCGGTACATCAGCAACCAGACTGTGGAGACAGCGGCCGGTACCAGCAGCAAAATTGAGTCGGCCCAGGATATTCAGACCTGGTTCACCGGCTACGGCATCGAGGTGGACGGGGCGTCCATCACCGCCGACAAGGTCAAGATCCCCCGCAAGTGGGACGACAGTTTCGCGGCCTTCAACGAGGTGGTGGGCCAGAGCGGGATGGACCTGTCCCGCTACAAGGGCAAGACGGTGGAAAAATGGCAGGCCCTGATCCCCTCCGCCTCCAGCGGCGAGGAGAGCCGCTACGGCGTGCTGCTGGTGTACAAGAAAAAGGCCATCGGGGCCTATCTGCTGTCAAAGCCGTCGGGGGTGGTCACCGGAATGGGTGACGCCCAGGCTGCCATGGCCGCCATGGAGGATACAACGGTGGTGGCCATCCCGGAGGGCGCGGCCCAGCAGACCTCCGGAGAACCCGGCGTCTACGCCGAGGAGAGCACCGCCCTCTACACCGACCTGCCTTTGGACTCGGAAGGCTATCCGGTGGAGTAACTTGTTCAAACCCGTCAGATGCGTGAAAGCACGCTCTGACGGGATTTTTTGTTGTATACCAATAAAAGGCAGGGGAAGGAAAATACATTTTGTTCAATAATCACAAAAAACGCAATGAAAAATTGGCAAAATGAAAGGGTGAAAAAAATCGGTGCAGGGTTTATAATAATGTTATCGAAAAATGTGTATGCCTGTATGCACATGATTTGAGCGCAGCTGCGCTGCTGCAAGTTTACGCCAGATATAAGGAGAAATGATCTATGAAGGAATTCCAGTATACCATTAAGGATGCATGCGGCATCCACGCTCGTCCGGCCGGCCTGCTCGTCAAGGTGGTCAAGGGCCACGCTAGCACCGCTACCCTGGAGAAGGACGGCAAGAGCTGCGATATGCGCAAGCTGATGGCCCTGATGGGTATGGGCGTCAAGCAGGGCGACACCGTTACCATCAAGGTTGAGGGCGACGATGAGGACGCTACTGTGGCCGACATCGAGAAGTTCATGACTGAGAACCTCTAAGAACAACCGTTCCTGAGCCCTCGCGGTAAGCCTGCGGGGGCTTTTTTTGAAGGCAGCCGTCCAGCCGCCCCGTACAGAGGCAAACGTCTGGACGGAGAAAGGATACAGTTATGCAGGTAGGTACCGGCAAAAGCGTTTTGAACGGCATTGCCATCGGCAAGATCAAGATTTACAAGAAGAAAGATACCACCATCTCCACCAAGCCCGTCACCGACACCGGCGCGGAGCTGCTGCGCTTTGAGGATGCCCAGCAGAAGGCCATCCAGCAGCAGACCGCCCTGTACGAGAAGGCTCTGGAGGAGGCCGGCGAGGAGATCGCCGAGGTGTTCAATATCCACGCCATGATGCTGGAGGATGACGACTTTGTGGACGCCATCCGCGAGATCATCACCAAGCAGAAGATGTGCGCAGAGTACGCCATCAAGACCGCAGGCACCAACCAGGCTGCCGTCTTTGCAGCCATGGACGATCCCTATCTCCAGGCCCGCAGCGCCGACGTCATCGACATCGCCCAGGCCATGCTGGACATCCTGCAGGGCACCGATGTGGACAGCATGCAGGGCACCGAGCCCACCATCCTGGTGGCCGAGGACCTGGCTCCCTCCGAGACCGTCCGCCTGGACAAGAGCCTGCTGCTGGGCTTCATCACCCGCGAGGGCAGCACCAACAGCCACACCGCCATTCTGGCCCGCAGCATGAACATCCCTGCCCTGATCCAGTGCAAGGAGATCGATGACGCATGGGACGGCAAGATGGCAGTCATCGACGGCTACAACGCCTGCGTCTACGTTGATCCCACCCCCGACCTGCTCAAGAGCCTGCAGAAGCGTCAGCAGGAGGACAAGAAGAAGCTGGCCCTGCTCCAGGAGCTGAAGGGCAAGCCCAACACCACCCTGGACGGCACCACCGTCAACGTCTACGCCAACATCGGCGGCATCGGCGACGTGGGCTCGGTCCAGCAGAACGACGCCGGCGGCGTGGGCCTGTTCCGGTCCGAGTTCGTCTACCTCAACAGCAAGGACTACCCCTCCGAGGAGTACCAGTTTGAGGCCTACAAGCAGGTGGTGGAGACCCTGGCCCCCAAGAAGGTCATCATCCGCACCTGTGACATCGGCGCCGACAAGACCGTCGATTACATGAAGCTGGACCACGAGGAGAACCCCGCTCTGGGTTACCGCGCCATCCGCATCTGCCTGACCCGCAAGGACTTCTTCAAGACCCAGCTGCGGGCCCTGCTGCGGGCTTCGGCCTACGGCAATGTGGGCATCATGTTCCCCATGATCACCAGCCTGCGTGAGCTGCACGACGCCAAGAACATCCTGGACGAGTGCAAGGTGGAGCTGGCCGCCGAGGGCAAGAAGATCGGCGAGATCGAAGTGGGCACCATGATCGAGACCCCCGCCGCCGTCCTGATCGCCGACGACCTGGCCAAGGAGTGCGACTTCTTCTCCATCGGCACCAACGACCTGACCCAGTACACCTGCGCCATCGACCGCCAGAACGCCAAGCTGGAGCCCTTCGCCAATCCCCATCACCCCGCCGTCCTGCGCGAGATCAAGATGACCATCGACGCAGGCCACCGCCATGGCATCTGGGTCGGCATCTGCGGCGAGCTGGGCGCAGACACCTCCCTGACCGAGACCTTCCTGCGCATGGGTGTGGATGAACTGTCGGTGAACCCCAAGAGCATCCTGCCGGTCCGCAAGAAGATCCGCAGCATCGATCTGACCAAGCCCGCTGTGGACACCGCAGACGCAGAGGACGCCAAGGCCTGATCCGGAAAAAAGAACCCTGTACGGTCCGCCTGACCCGGCGGCCGTTCCATCAACACCATGGTCCCCGGAGAACAGTGTCCTTCGGGGACCTTTTTGAGAGAAAAAGCAAGGAGGAATACCGTTATGTCTCTGCCTGAAAATTTCCTGTGGGGCGGCGCTACCGCGGCCAACCAGTGCGAGGGCGCCTACAATGAGGGCGGCCGCGGCCTGTCCACCGTGGACGTGATTCCCTTTGGCCCTGACCGTATGCCCGTCATGCGGGGCCAGATGAAGATGCTGGACTGCGATGCAGACCACAGCTATCCCGCCCACCAGGCCATTGATATGTACCACCACTACAAGGAGGACATCAAGCTCTTTGCTGAGATGGGCTTCAAGTGCTACCGCCTGTCCATCGCCTGGACCCGCATCCTGCCCAACGGCGACGACGACACCCCCAATGAAGAAGGCCTGAAGTTCTACGACGACCTCTTTGACGAGTGCCACAAGTACGGCATCGAGCCCCTGGTCACCATCTGCCACTTCGATACCCCCATCGCCCTGATCAAGAAATACGGCGGCTGGAAGGACCGGCGGATGATTGACGCCTACCTGAAGTACTGCACCGCCATCTTCCGCCGCTACAACGGCAAGGTCAAGTACTGGCTCACCTTCAACGAGATCAATATGCTGCTTCACCTGCCCTTCATGGGCGCCGGCATCCTGTTCGAGGAAGGGGAGAACCCCACCGAAGTCCAGTACCGCGCCGCACACTATGAGATCGTGGCCAGCGCCAAGGCTGTGCGCCTGGCCCATGAGATGATGCCCGGTGCCATGGTGGGCTGCATGCTGGCCGCCGGCGAGTATTATCCCCGCACCTGCAGCCCGGCCGATGTCCGGGCCGCCCTGGAGGCCGACCGGGATAACTTCTTCTTCATCGACGCCCAGGCCCGCGGCGCTTACCCCGTCTGGGCCAAGAAGCGGATGGAGCGGGACGGCATCGTTCTGGACTGCACCCCCGAGGATGAGGCCGACATGAAGGCCGGCACCGTGGACTTCATTTCCTTCAGCTACTACTCCAGCCGGTGCGTCACCACCGACAAGGAGCTGCTGGCCAAGGACGGCGCTTCGGGCAACGCAGCCTTCGGCGGCGTCAAGAACCCCTACCTGAAGGCCAGCGACTGGGGCTGGGCCATCGATCCCGAGGGCCTGCGCACCACCATGAACGCCCTGTACGACCGCTACCAGAAACCCCTGTTCATCGTGGAGAACGGCCTGGGCGCCAACGACACGGTGGAGGCCGACGGCAGCATCCACGACAGCTACCGCGTGGACTATATGCGGGCCCACATCAAGGAGCTGATCAAGGCGGTGGACGAGGACGGCCTGCCGGTGATGGGCTATACCATGTGGGGTCCCATCGACTTGGTGTCCGCCTCCACCGGCGAGATGAAGAAGCGCTACGGCTTCATCTATGTGGACAAGGACAACGCCGGCAACGGCACCCTGGCCCGCAGCCGGAAGGACAGCTTCTACTGGTACAAGCAGGTTATCGCTACCAACGGCGCCGACCTGGGCGAATAAGCTGGAAATCTGTTATAAAACTAGAAAACTGTCCAATCTGTAAATAAAAAGAGCGCCTGGCCTGTGAACTGCTCCAGTAAAAGTAGACAGTGAAAAAAGAAGGCCTCCTGTGGTAGAATAAAACTACTACAGGAGGTCTTTGCTATGCCCAGAAAATACAGCCACATTCAGGAACACGAGAA